>PEAB01000032.1 GCA_002753395.1 Nitrospirae bacterium MYbinv3
AAGGTCTGTCTGAAACCTGTCTTTTAGCGCCTTATTATCGGCTGCACTGTCGTATATAATTGTATCTATCCAAGACTTAACCTCTGGATAATCGTTAAACAGCTTCTCTACATGAGGATACAATGTCTCTCCGTCATGGGTGGCTGCATCTGAGATCGCTACAGCATCTAACGGTATTCCTTGTTGTGGAAGCCCTATAACACTGGCTTTATGTCCCCAGTGCATCAGCAATTCTCACTGAATTTGCCGAATGGCTTTTTACAACAGTTTTGCTGTGGGTATAAAATGTTTTTTTCGTAATGATCTTACAATAGATTGCTTAGATATCAATAGGTTATATGTGTTTTCAGTGAGAACCGCTGCTTCAGAAATACAGTGATTGACAGAAGATGTGTGGCAATGATATAATTAATAGCGTTGTTTAAAACAGGCAAAATAGACGGGGTTATAATAAAAGAGCTAAGATTCTTTGAGGACAAAAGAGGGTGGCTTACAGAACTGTTTAGAGCGGACGAGTTGCCGGAAGGTTTTAACCCACAGATGTCATACGTTTCCATGACACTGCCAAACCAGATCAGGGGGCCGCACGAGCATGTTGAACAGACAGATTACTTCTGCTTCTTAAGCGACTTCACCTTGTATCTTTGGGACACCAGACAAGACAGCAGGACGTTTGGAAATCGATTGACTATCAACGACGCACGTAATAAAATAGTGATAGTCCCCCCTGGTGTTGTACACGCCTATAAGAATGACACACACGAGCCAGGGCTTGTAATAAATATACCAGACAGACTGTATGCAGGCAGGCAGAGGACAGAAGAGGTCGACGAGATCAGACACGAAAACTCCCCTGATTCCCCTTACATCATTGATTAAACTACTGACAGATAGGACAGAGGTTTGAAGGCCTTACTGCTTGCAGGTGGAAGCGGTACCAGGTTGTGGCCGTTGAGCAGACGGGAGTTCCCAAAGCAGTTCCTAAAATTAAACGGAGACGATTCCCTTCTACAGCAAACCATAAAGAGGCTTCTTTTGGTTGTTTCCCCACAGGACTTAATCATACTTACAAATAAAGAATACAAGTTTCATGTAAGATCAGATATCCGTTCAATGGATCAAAATATGGCCGAGCAGATGCACATAGTCCTCGAACCTGAGATCAAGAATACGGCTGCTGCCATTGCCCTAGGGATAAATTATTGCAAAGACGTGCTTGGCTGCGGACCTGACGAGACGGTCTTTGTTTGTCCATCCGACCACATAATAAGGCCGGCGGATAGGTTTGCCCACTACCTTAGGCAGGCTGTTGAGATAACGGCAGAGGGTTTCATTGTAACCTTTGGCGTAAAACCAACCAGACCTGAGACAGGCTATGGGTATATACAAAGAGGCAGCAGACTTGAAAAGCAGCTTGAAGGGATTGAGGGCTACAAGGTTGAGATGTTTACCGAGAAGCCTGACGTAGAGACGGCAACGACCTACATCGAGGGTGGTAAACACTATTGGAATGCTGGGATAATCGCTTTTCGCATCGGCTCTATGGTCAAAGAACTCAAGAAACACGTCCCTGAGATAGGGCAGATGCTTGATAAGAGCTATAAGGAAATGTTGGCATCATTTAGTGAGATGCCGAATAAATCTATAGATTATGCGGTAATGGAACGCTCAGACAGGATTGCGACTCTTGTTCTGGACCTTTTCTGGAATGACGTAGGTTCATGGGATTCCCTATTTGAGGTCATCGAGCGAGACGCCGACGGTAATGCCAAAAAGGGGGACGTATCTACCTTTGACACAAAAGATACCATGATAATCAGTAACAAGAGACTTATTGTGACTATAGGGATTGAAAACTGTCTTGTACTTGAGACCGATGACGTGGTGCTTGTTTCCAAGAGTGGACATGCACAGAAGGTCAAGGACGTTGTAAACGAGCTAAGGGAGGCTGGACGGCATGAGGTCAACGAACACGTTACCACATACAGACCGTGGGGTAGTTACACCATCTTGGAAAACGGAGACAGATACAAGATAAAACGCCTGATTGTTAATCCAAAGGCCTCTATAAGCCTGCAGATGCACCACCACAGGTCGGAACACTGGGTGGTAGTCAATGGTACGGCCAAGGTTACCGTTGGCGAAAATGTGATATACATACATACGAACGAGTCTGCATTTGTGCCAAAGTCTACAAAGCACAGGCTTGAAAATCCAGGGATTATCCCCTTAGAGGTGATAGAGGTCCAAAATGGAGAGTATCTAAAGGAAGACGATATTATAAGATATGAGGATATCTACGATAGGTATGAGTGACTACAACGCTGACTGTTTTTTGACAATAAAAGGGGTTGACAAAACTGGTGTCACGGCTGCCAAGAATTGTCAAGACGCTAATATTGTTACATATTGTTTTTCAATGATGTAGAAGGAGTTGTTTTTGGAGAACTTGTTTCCCATTAGTGGCAACACTTTCTTTTTTGCGCAGTGGTTATCAACTCCTTTTGCGTGGTTATGACTTGTCAGATAGTCGATTATACACTCTCTTAATGTTGGAGGTGATGAGAAATAAGACGTGGTATGATAGTTGCAAATAAAGATAGTATGAATAATCATAAAGAGATAAAGCGTCAAATGCAGCATTATTTGAATGCCTTACATGTATACTGTTTTCTTATGCGTATTGGGTTTAGAAAGGATCATGCCCTTGCATTTGCCAGGAAGTGGGAGAAGTTTGTGCATTGGATGATATACTAAAATAGAGCCAACTCCAGAGAAATTTCAGTTGAGATTGTATCTGAAACCCATGTGCCTTTGCAATGGTTAGTTTACGCATGAATCAGTGATGAATAGACCCGAAAAGCGCTCAAATCACATCCTTGCAGTGGCTGGAGGCAAAGGGGGGGTTGGCAAGAGCATATTTTCTATAGCTCTCTCCACAACCTTGGCCTTAATGGGTTACAGGGTCATAATCGTTGACTTTGATCTCGGAGGCGCTAATCTACACACCTATCTTGGCGCTATGGACAAAACGTTGTCCCTGTTTCACTTCATACACAAGGAGGTACGAACCCTCAATGAGATAGTCATAAAAACTCCAATACAGAATTTGAGCTTCATAAGTGGTGCCCATTACTCACCCGTAATGTCTAATCCGGCTGCAAATCTAAAGGTAAAGCTGATAAAGCACCTCTATACACTTGATGCAGATTTTGTAGTTATAGACCTTGGCGCCGGTATGGATTTAAGTACGCTTGACTTCTTTATATTCACCGACAGGGGATTTTTGGTAACCGTCCCAGAACCAGGGGCAATTATGAATGCGTACAGGTTTATTAAGGGCGCTCTTTTTAGAAAGATGGTTACTGTATTTGGAAAACATGCAGAGATCGGGGTAATTCTTCAAGAAATGGGGCAAACATGCGCCTATGATGAGTCTGTAATGCTTCATTGGCTTATTAATAAGGTTAAGGAGATTGATCCTGAGGTGTACCCTCTTATTCAAGAGCTAAGTTCAAATTATCAACCGTTTTTGGTGTTAAACAGGATTGCCAGTGAGCAGGCACAGCGGCTGGCAGACACTCTCACCAGACATTGCAGTGATAAGTATTCTGTAGATCTCAAGTATCTTGGCAGTCTGCCTGATGTTAAGCAGCTTACTTATTTTCTTTTAGACGTGCCTGGTTTTCTTAAGTCTGACTCGGGGAAGTCCTATTTTTCGTCTTTGAAATCTATAGCCAGAAGGTTTCTTATAGACCTGCATGATGCAAGCGTGTTGGCACAGAAGTTAAGCATAAGAAGGGAGTTTAGTGAAACAACCCTTGATGTCTTGTCAGTGATTATTGACGGTCTTGATGAGGTCATCCTTAACGACTCAGGCAAGAAGTTGTGGAAGCTGCGGTTGTTTTTTAAACCAATCGAGGTAGTAAAATTTCTCCTGAGCAAGGGTGTTAAAGATGACGTATTTTTTGAACGTGACAGCTTACTGTTAAAAAAATAAGTCTTGTTTCCTTTTGAGTTAACTCCGTTTATGTCGTACCTGCGCAAACAGGAATTTCACTCTTACAGGGCGCTAAAAAAGTCGTGGGTTTTGTCAAAGAAGGTGAAGCTCTACCTACTGAAGCAGGGGTTCGCAACCACTCCGCAAGGGGATTAGTCCCATAGACCCCCATTAAAATATATCTTTGTTCCCCTTAATTTTATATCTATACTTTTGCACTTTTTTATAAACCAGTATTTTATGCAGCTCTTGAAAATAGATTCCCGCTTTCGCGGGAATGACAGCAAATGGTGTCTTTAGCTGTTCCATGTCATTCCTGCGTAAGCAGGAATCCAGAAAGTGCAACACTATAGTTATATGAAACACCTCTTGGCACGTCCATCGATTTCCTTGGTTTTTCGTATAGCAGGGACAAGGGCTGTACGTCTGTCCCATAAACAATTTCAGATGAGTTTCTTGCTTATCAATTCGTCCTTGAAATAGGCATAGTAGATTGGGGCGGCTATAACCCCTGACATGCCAAAAGCTGCCTCCATTATAATCATTGCAAGAAGCATCTCCCACGCCTTAGATTTTATCCGTGTGCCAACAATCTTGGCGTTTAAGAAATACTCGAGCTTGTGTATAACCACCAAGAAAATTAATGACGATACCGCTATTTTAAACGAATGGTTCAGACTCACGATGATAATTACAGTGTTTGATATAAGATTGCCAACAACCGGCAGCAGACCTGCAATAAATGTAACCGCTATCAATGTCTTGACAAGATTCAATTGGACTCCAAATAACGGCAAAACCACGGCAAGATAAATAGCTGCAAAAACCGTATTTATGGCCGAGATACGCACCTGTGCAAAGACAATGCGGCGGAAGGACAACCCCAGCCTCGAAACACTGCTTATCATAGCCTGCGCAAGAGGGCCATAACGATGTGTTTCACTAACCTTGTCCAAGGCTATCAGAGCGCCCATAACCATACCAACGAGGATATGAGCTGTGGTTCGCAGAGCCTCCTGCCCAACGATCTGAAGATCGCTTGCATGATTGCGCAGCCATGTGGCAGCAGCGCTCTTGAATTCCTCGGTATCTGCAGGCAAGAGCTGTACAATCCAGGATGGCAGCGAGTTAAGGGAATTCTCTACTGTGTCAGCCATCCTCTGAAGCAAGAAAGGCAGATTGCCAGCGCTGCCTCTAAAAAAACTTATAGTGCCAAACGTCATAAGACACACTATCAGGATGATCACAACAGCAAGCAACGCGACAATTATTACCTTGGAACCGTGTCCGCTGATGCCTTTAACCCTGATCTTCTGAGAGAGGATGTGGACAAGCTCAAAGACGAGCAGTCCGCTCAACAACGCTGACAACAGGTTAATCTTTATGATTAATATAAGCAATACCGTTGCAATTAACCACGCAACAAAATCATACGTTGAGATAATAGGTCTGGCCTCTCCATTGTTCATATCGTATGGAGTTTAACATAAAGGTCGAAATATAAAGAAGAGGGAACTCTGCTCCCCCTCAGACCTAATGCTGTTAATTTTAAAGATGTAAAGATACAAAAAAATAGAGAGGGCTTTGCCCTCCCTAGACCCTCCCACAAGGGGACTCGTCCCCTTGACCCCGTAAATATCAGCAGTTGAGACCCGTAATTAAATCCTTGACAAAAATGTAACGTATGTTGCATATTTAGTATATGTTACACAAATATAATCAAAAGGAGAACTTAAGGTAGGAAGTTAATGTTATGATAGAGTGTCATATCAACAAGTGTTGCTTTGTGCATACATCTGATAAAAATTTATAGCAACGAACTAATGGAGGGCTATGCCCCCTATCTAAGGAGGAATAAGAATGAATAATATACCAATGTGCCCATTAAAGACAGAAAGAATCCTATTAGTAACAGATAAGTCACAATACAGTGAAGGCGCTATACGAGAGGGTATTAAATTTGCCAAACTATGTTCTAGCAGATTATACGCCATATCAGTGGTAGAATCAAACCCAGAATATGAAGCAATCTCACCAATTGAATTTGCTAAAATGGAAACAGAAGTCCTGTCTCACCTTGAGGAAATTAAATTGAGTGCATCAAAAGAAGACGTTTACTGTGAGACCGTACTTGCACACGCTGACGAGGAATATCAAGGTATAGTGGATGAGGCTAAAAACAGGCGGATTAATATGATAATCATAGGAAGACACGGGTTTACAGGGGTGAAGAAGCTACTAACCAGCGAGGTGGCAGCAAAGGTTATAGGACATGCCCCATGCAAGGTTCTTGTTGTTCCTATAGCTGCAAAGTTTGAGTGCAAGAGCATAATAATCGGCGCCGATGGTTCTCATCATAGTAAGGCCGCCGTGCTACAGGGTATAGATATAGCAAAACGCTGTGGTGGCACCATCATTGCCCTCTGTTCGTACCGCAGTGATGACGAACTCGCTCAGGCAAAAATAAATGTAAATGAGGTTGTTGAAATGGCCAGTAAGGAGGATGTTTCTGTAGAGACATTAACACCTAAGGGGAAGTCTTTTGAGATCATTATTGACTTGGCAAACAGCCGTGCTGCCGATCTCATAGTCGTTGGAAGTTATGGGATAACGGGGATCAAGAAGCTGCTGATGGGGAGTTCTACAGAGAAGGTTATTGCGCAAGCCCCATGTGCAGTGTTAGTAGTCAATGCAGACAACACCCAGTAAGGCTGTGAAAATTAATAGGGAGGGTTTTGCCTCTGCCGCAGGGGTACGCAACTCACTCCCTAGACCCACCCACAAGCGCTACGCTCATTGATCAGTCAGCTTCCTGAATTTTTAGCAAATAATACTTGACAATATTAGTATGGTATTATATACTTAGATCATGCTGAGATTATACGCAAAATGCCAATACGGCGTACGTGCAATGTATGAGATAGCAAAGGGCTATCCCAACGACCCTATAACCATAAGGGAGATAGCGCAGAAGCAGGATGTATCTATCCCATATCTGGAGCAGATATTGGGAAGACTAAGAAAGACAGGGCTGATAAAGAGCGTAAAGGGTCCTGGCGGGGGATATCTGTTGACCTCAAGTCCTGATAAGGTGACCATCGGTGCTATCGTGATGGACCTTGAGGGACCTGTGGCTATCACATCATGCCTGGATCCCGAGGAAGGATGCGTAAAGATTGACGGGTGCGTGGTTCATCTTCTATGGAGGGCCCTTGGCAGACAGATTGAGGAGTTTCTTAACACCATAACCCTTGTTGATCTCCTTGAGGGTAAACATTTTGAGGCACAGGTGCTTTTGGCTGCTTCAACTTCAGCATCTACGTTGATTAATGACGAAAAGAGAGATAAGACTGTTAGCGTATGAATCTAAAATTTGTAGAAAATGTAAAGGCTGATATTACCTCAGATATAGTATACATGATGTGTCCGATGCACTTATTGAAGTTAGAGGAACATATGAAGGAGTTGGATAGCGGGCAGGTCTTAGAGCTGTTGACCGATTACGACGGTGCGTTAGAGGATATACCGGCTTGGTGGTTAAAGACCGGTAACGAATTCATAGGCATAGATGAGGCTGAGGATTATTATAAAATCTATATAAAAAAAGCGCGTAAAACTGTGAGTTAGCACGTGGAGGTATTGTTATGAGATATTTCGATCATGTGGCGACCAATCCCCTTCTACCGGAGGTGCTGGATGCTATGATGCCGTATTTCAAGGAGCAATTTGGTAATCCCTTAAGCCCTTATGATTTGGGCATTGCTGCAAAAATGGCCATTGATGACGCAAGACAGAGGGTTGCGGAACTTATCAACGCAAAGGCTGGCGAGATCGCATTTACATCCAGTGGCGCTGAGGCAAACAATTTCGCCTTAAAGGGCGTGGCCCTGGCAAAACAACAGTCCGGTAATCATATTATAACGTCAAAGGCCGAACACCACTCCATACTTAACACAGCAAGGTCGTTGGAAAAACTTGGTTTTGTTGTAACCTACATCCCTGTGGATAAGGAGGGCCTGGTAGACCCAAAAGACGTTGAAAAAGCTATAACGAAAGACACAACCATTATCTCCTGTGCACATGCCTCAAGCGAGGTTGGTACTATAGAGCCGATCAAGGAGATAGCTGCAATTGCAAAAGCGCACAAGGTGACGTTTCACGTCGACAGCGTTGCAGCTGTGGGTGCAATCCCTGTCGATGTGGCTGAGCTTGGTGTTGACCTCTTGAGCATGGCTGCACACCAGTTTTATGGCCCCAAGGGTGCAGGTGCATTGTACATCAGAGGTGGTCAACGGATAGTGCCGCTTATCTACGGAGGAATTCAGGAAAACGGCCGGCGGGCCGGTACGGAGAACGTCCCCGCCATAGTTGGTATGGGTAAGGCGGCAGAGCTCGCCAAGCGAGATCTGACTAGCCGCATGGAACACGTCAGGAAGCTCAGGGACAAGATTATAGATGGCATTGGAAGGGTTGAGAACGTGCATCTGACTGGACATCCGCAGAACAGGCTCCCCGGTCATGCCAGCTTTGTCGTTGAGTACATAGAGGGTGAGGGAATGCTCTTGATGCTTCAGGCACAGGAGATAGTTGCGGCAAGTGGGTCAGCGTGTACGTCAAAGGCGCTTAAGGCCTCGCCGGTGCTGACCGCTATGGGTGTTCCATCGAGCATGGCGCACGGTTCGATAGTCTTTTCGTTGGGAATTGCCAACACGGAAGAGGACGTTGATGCGTTAATCGAGGAGCTGCCTAAGATAATAAGGAGATTGAGAGAGATATCACCTTTTGGAAAAGGCGGTTGGGGAAAGTTAGAGCCGGAGGTAGAACATTAAACGGCGACTTTTTCCTGTATAGTAAGATTAAGATAAAGTTTCAGTGGAGGTGAATTATGTATAGCAAGAAGTTGATGGATCATTTTACTAATCCACGTAATGTTGGTGAGATACCTGACGCCGATGGTGTAGGCATGGAGGGCAATCCCACGTGCGGGGATGCTATGAAGTTGTTTATTAAGGTGGAAAACGACAAGATTGTGGATGCCAAGTTTCAGACGTTTGGATGCGGCGCGGCCATAGCGGTATCAAGCATGATAACGGAGATGGCCAAGGGCAAGACGCTTGCCGAGGCCCTGTCAATAACGAAGGAGTCTGTGGCTGATGCCTTGGATGGTCTGCCCCCACAGAAGATGCACTGTTCAAACCTTGGTGCAGATGCGCTTAGGAAGGCCATCGAGGACTACAGGAGCAAGCACTCTGGCGTTGCTGGTGAAGCAGGTGGAAATAGTTGTTATTGTGGGGCTTGACCTTTCTCTATGACCTTTGCTAATATACATAGTCAACAAATAGTGGAGAGGTGGCCGAGAGGTCGAAGGCAGCCGCCTGCTAAGCGGTTGAGGGGGTCAAACCCCTCCCAGGGTTCGAATCCCTGCCTCTCCGCTCTAACCCCTTAGCAATAAATAAGGCGATAAAGAAAGAAGGGGGGCGCCCGGCACCCCTTCAGATGTTTTTGATAGAAGTTCTATTTCCACAGTACCTCATGCCTCTTACGTACATATGTCCTGAGCACCTGCGTCAAAGGGCGCTCAAGGGTATGGTTGTCACAGCGCCAATCAGGGGCAATACGAAGGAAGGTATTATCCTTGATTACAGTCAGCCTGATGTTGAAAGAGCTTACAAGTTAAGAGAAATAACGGATGTGTACGACGATACACCACTTATGTCTGAGGTACACCTTAAGCTGCTTGAATGGATCGGACAGTACTACCATGCACGCCCCGGCCTTGTCCTAAAGTCGATGATCCCCGACCTGCAAACCGTAATCAACGCTGACGCTCCGAAACGGGCTGCAAGGTCTACAAAGCCCATCGCTGCAGTCGATAGACAAGCTGCATCAAACGCTGGGCACTGTCTTCCTCCTCTGGATGAAATAGAGGTAACACAGGAGACCTTAAAACCTGTCGAGGACGCCATGAAAAAAAATGTATTCTCGGTGCACCTCCTGCACACACCGTCATACGCTTATGGCATAAAGTATATGTTAGAGGCTGTTAGATTGACCGGCAGCGCCATAGTGCTATGCCCTGAGATAGATGGGTTAAAGGCCATTACTGAAAGCCTTTCCGATGCAGTTGGAGGCGATATTTGCCTCATTCACAGTTCACTGCCACATGGCAGACGCAATAATAACTACAGGGCAATAGTGGATGGTTCAATCAAGTTTGTGGCAGGCACTATGTCTGCGATACTTGCACCTTTAAAAAGACCATCTCTCATAGTGGTCTTAGAGGAACACAGCTCGCACTATAAGGCTGAGAGGTCACCCCGATATCATGCTCGCGACGTGGCCGTCAAGCGGGGGCTTTTGGAGGAAACTACCGTATTGCTCATCTCAACCTGCCCATCGGTGTCCTCCTACTACAACGCATTGACCGGTAGGTACAAATTAATACATCCTCCTGTTACGTATCCAAGGCCATCCATAAGACTGATAAAGACGCGGCAACCGGTATCTTACAGGGTGCTCAAGCACCTCAGAAAGGGTACAAACCTCGTATACGTAAACAAAAAGGGCTACTCTACGCCTGTCTGCTCGGACTGCGGCTATTTTTACACGTGTCCCAGATGCAAACCCATAGCGGCAACTGTACCCCCACACCCCCTCGTCCTTTACAACGAGGACAACGTTGCCGGCGGTGCAAACAGGTTTTTGTTCTGCAACAGGTGCGGTTATCGAACCTCGCCGTCCGTCTCTTGTCCAGAATGCGATGGATATAACTTTACATTGATAGGCAGCGGCACACAACGTATAGAAGAACTCCTGAGTCAAAAACTAAACACAACGGCAGTGCGTATAGACAGCGATATCATAAAAGGACAGCAAAAGACGGCTAAGGCGCTTGCCAAAATGGCGGATGCTACCGTTGTTGTTGCAACCAGTGTATTGTTAAAACCACTGCATCTGCACAAGCGCTTCAAGAGCATAACCCTCGTCAATCCCGACGTGTTCCTAACCATGCCTCATTATCAGGCGATGGAGAGACTGTTCCAAGACGTCTTTAGCCTCTCTGAGATGGCCAGGGAGTTTATCTTTATACAAACCGCAATGCCAGATAATCCAATCTATGAATTTATGAAAAACTACAACTACGAGGGGTTTGTCATACACGAACTAAAGAATAGAAAGGAGCTGTCCTATCCTCCATTTTCAAGGATGGCTATTGTCAACGTTATATGTAGCGTTAAATCATCACTCAACGCAATCCGCCCTGTGGTAGAGCCCTTTGGATACGTTGAGTTTAAGCCCTCAATAAGTGGATATGATAGTGGCATACATGTGAGTCTGAGAGCAAGAGGCAAAGTGGAGCTAAACCTCACAATCAGTAGACTTCAGAAGATGATAAATGACACCGGTATAAAGGACGTTAGGTTAGATGTTGACGTTGACCCTGTTGCGTTTTTTTAAGAACTCTTTGGTTTGAAGGATGTCGCTGTTTATCTGGGCTTTGAGCGTCTCCACCGATGGAAATGCCATCTCATCCCTCAACCGCTTGATGAAGTACGTTCTGAGAACGCTGCCAAGGAGGTCGCCGCTGTAGTCAAACAGGTGTACCTCGCAAGAAAGCTCGTTGTTGCCAAAGGTTGGATTTAGGCCAACGTTTGCCACACCCTCAAATTTATTTGTAAGACCTTCCACTCCCACTTGTTTCAAGTGGTGAGGATCCTCTACTGAACTGCCCCCCCCATCTATCTCGACCCTGACGACGTAGACACCAGTGCTTGGTAGAAACTCATCGGCGCAGCAGAGGTTTGCAGTTGGGATGCCGAGGTGTTTGCTACCCCTGCCCTTTCCTTTGACTACAATACCCTCTATAAAGTATGGTCTGTCCAAGAGTCTGTTTGTATCTGCTATATCGCCCTTAAGCAGGAGTTCCCTGATCCGGCTGCTGCTAACAACAAGACCGTCTCTTCTGACACTGCGCACTACATTAAACGCAAAACCGAAGCGTTTACTCAGCTTGCGAAAGTTGTCAGTAGTGCCCTCCTTCCCCTTGCCGAAGCGAAACCCGTGGCCAACTATTACGTGAGCAACTCCGATCCTGTCAACGAGTATCTGTTTTACAAATTCTTCCGGTGACAGGGAAGCAAACTCCTTGTTAAATGCAATACAAATGAGAACATCAACGCCTGAGTTTTCAATCAGTCTGGACTTGATATCAAACGGGGTAAGGAACTTCATCTGTATGTGCGGGTTGGTGATTACCGCCGGATGCGGGTCGAAGGTCATTACGATTGCCGTACCCCTTACGCCATGCGCCGCTTGTACAACCTCAGAGAATATCTTCTGGTGTCCCAAGTGTACTCCATCGAAGTTACCAAGCGTTATCACCGGTCTTTCGTACTTCCTTATTATGTAATCTAAACCTCTAACGAGTTCCAAACCGTATACCTTAACTTATATATTAACATGCAAGGGTAATTATTAAAAGGGGGGTGCATAAGAAATTCATCTGAACTTGCCGCTATCTTGATTATATGGCGCTACTCTGATAAGAGCGGCAATCTCTTTGCGGTTGAGAACTCCTAGCTCTGGCAGATCACATAAGATTGTAGCTGAAAGCACAGGACCTACTCCAGGAACATTTCGCAAAAGCTCATATTTTGGCTTCCAGACAGAACTGCTTTCTATAAGAGTTTTCATATCCTTATCGTTTTCACTAAGCCTCTTTTTAAGCCATTCTATATGCTCTATAATACTGTTTTTAACTCGTTGGTTAGCTTTATTTAGACGATTCTTTTCCTCTGTCATCATTCCAACAATCTGCAACATCCTTCGATACATCGATACCTACAAAACATCTTTCCATTTCTATAATCTTCCATCCTCGCAGATACGGATTTAAAAAATCCAGACAACCGTTCGGGTTGCTTATAGTTATGGTTACAACGCACCTTGCTTGACCACGGGCTACTCTAAAGCCCCAGGGGAAGACGGGCTATTGTATCCTATTCATTTATAGAGCCTACGCATAAATTAAATTTGGTTCTGCTGGTCTTGAACTTATGGACAGAGTTAGAGATATCAAAAGCACAGAAAAACTTGAGGAGTTTAAGAAGCTGATTAAGAAGGTTGATAACATTGATGAGTTGAAGGCGATGCGCTAACTCAAGAGTTATCATCTACAATTCAATCCTGAACTGGCAACCATCAACGGTATTTGATACCGATATTGCACCTTGCATGTTTTTCTCTATTATAACCTTGGCAATGTATAACCCAAGGCCGGTACCTCTGGTTTTGTCCTTGGTAGTAAAATATGGATCAAAGATCTTCCCCATTATGTCATTGCTTATACCACCGCCATTATCAGAAATGGTTAACACAACCCTGCCTGTGTTAGTCTCCCTGTATGATGCTATCTTTACAATTCCATTGTTAACCCGTCGCTCTTCAAAAATATCCCTTATGTTAGTTAAAAGATTTAGAATCACCTGTGAAAGCTCATTGGTGTAACCATAGACATTAATCATGCCATCAATATTTATATCTACAGTTACACCTCTGCTTTTAAAATAATCAGCCATAAGCAGCAATGTTCTGTTTACAACATGTAGAATATTTAAGTGATTCTTTACCTTATCCCTTTCGTAGAATATCTTAAAATCGTCTATAGTATCAGACAAGTACAGAAGTTCCTTCATAATGCATTTTGCTGATTTCTCTATATATTGCTCGTCCAACTCATTAAAAATGTAGGCATCCAAAATGTCCTGAACCATTACTCCTATTGCGCACAGAGGCTGCCTCCACTGGTGGGCAATATTGACTAAAAGCTCGCCCATCGCTATATGACGCGCCTGCTCATACATTAACTGATCTCGGCGTCTGCTCTTTTCAACCTCCTCATCTATTCTTTTCTGCAGGTTTACATTTAACTCCCTCAACTCATCCTTATATCGTTTCTTTAAGGTGACATCCTTTAACGTGAATAGAAAATATTCTACCTCGTTGTCTTTATCTAAAATAGGTACCAGCCCTAAATCCCAGTATGTTGTACCCCACTCAGGGTGATCCGGAAATACAAAAGACCGCTCACTCTTACTGTAGATATGTTTTCTCCGTTTAACCTCCTCAGCTTCCTCTTTAAAATCGGATGGATACAACTCAAAATGATTACGGCCGATAAACTCAGTAACATCTCTCTGACATACCCGTGCGTATGTATCACTTACCCTTATAAAATTAAAATCCTTATCAAGAAGCACAATGCTGTCCAACGTATACTTGAATATTGAGTCCAACAGCCTTGAATTTCTCATATTTTGTTCGTTTATCTTTACCGCCGCTGCTAATTGTTGTGCAGCGAGTCGATGACGCATCTCATTCTCTATCAATGTCTTACAATACTTATCCCTTTCCAGACGTATTCTGCACTCGTTTATCCCAAAAGATAATAGCTCATTCATGTTGATCAACAGATTCTTTTCATCATCATCAAAGGCGTCCGGCTCTGCTGCATATATATTTAATGCGCCATACACCACCCCATCCTTAATTAAAGGCAAAGCCATGGAAGATGCAAAGCCCCGTTTTAAAGCCTCATCACGCCATGGGGTATACTGAGGATCCCTTAGCATGTCTCTACATATAGCCGGTTTGCCTGTACGTATAGCAGTGCCAGTAGGACCGTACCCATAGACATCATTAGCCCACGATATACGAAGTGATTTTAGGTAACCGTCTTCATATCCAAAATGAGCCTCTGGTTTTACAAGTTTGTCTTCTTCTTGTACAGAATAACCAATCCATGCTAATCTATAGCCAGCTTTTTCAACAATCACTCGGCATGTTTCTTTAAGCAGCGTCATCTCATCTGTAGACTCAAACAAGACCGTCTGACATTCCCTAACGGCCGTTAAGGCACGTCTGGCACGATGCAGGGCATATTCTTGACCCCTCGCAATGGCACAGGAGGCTTCTAACTCAGTAATCTGCCTCTTACTCTGTTGCAATTCATTGTTGAGCTGTTCTATCAGCTTGTCTTTATCATCCATTGTATTTGATTGTCTATTACGATCTTTATGGTATCAATAAAAATGTCTGAACCACGATTTAAAGGATTAGCAGGATTAATTAAAATCTTTGGTAGTCCTGCAGAGGTAGTGATATTCAATCCCCCTCCCTTGATGGGAGGGGTTAGGGGTAATGCTGTTGACTTAAGCATTATTGATGTATAGCAAGTAACATCTTTAGCAGCCACGCCTGACATTTACGGGGTCAAGGGGACGAGTCCCCTTGTGGGAGGGTTAGGGAGGGCAAAGCCCTCTCTATTTTTTTGCATCCTTATATCCTTAAGTCAACAGCATTAGGGGTTAGGGGAGGGTGTTAAGTTTACTGTCACCACTACTTGTGCAGGACTACCAAATCTTTTTGTATCCTCTTAAAAAAACATGGCAAATTTATTTTCATGGTTTCAAGACATGGATTCCCACTTTCGTGGGAATAACAGTAATAGGTGTTTTCCAAGTATGTCATTCCTGCGTAAGCAGGAATCCAGAAATCTTAAAAGCATAATTGTAATAGTTCACCGACTACAGTCAATGTGTTAAATCTATGCGATATATAGAAGGAGCAATTGTACCTGACCTCAAAGCAATAATAGCTTGAACAAGAAACTCAAGTGGATTGCGATTTTGTAGCCGGCAAGTCATTGTTGCGGTAAGTATCCGGCCAGTCAAATTAGCTCCATCATCGCTTCTGTTACCAAAACAAACCTTTCTCCATTGGACAGCATTCCTTAATCCTCGTTCAGAAGAGTTGCTTGTAGGTTCAACCCCTTCATAAAAAATAAAGGTAAAGAGATGCTCTTGACGTTTTAACAGCTTGCGGCACAGAGAACGTACAGCTTTCGTGTCTGAATTTTTGTACTTCTCAAGCAGCTTCACTACAGCGTTTCTAAATCGCTTTGACCTGTCCACCAAGTTTTCTCGGGATATCTCACCTTTCTTAAATCTATGCCATAAGGCCATTAGGCTTCCCATCAGCTTTTTCATCTGTCGAGCAAATAATATAGCATCTATATCCTTGTTCTCATATCCTATATCTAATATCCACCGAAAATCTCTCTTTAGATGAGCCCAACACATCTGCATTAAACCCTTGTGATATGCTCCCCACCTATCCACACATAGCCAGTATAAGCAGCCCCCAAAACATCAACTAATACTTGAGAACCACGACTTAAGGCTACTCTAAAGTATATAAAGCTGGAGGTAACAAATACCCATAACCACCTGTCCCGCCAGCCTGTCTCATCAACATTAAGCACTGGTTCATCGGGCAGCTCTCGCTGTAACTCTTTATCCATAGACTCCAACGCAAGCGACGTCTCTTCCAATAATCCCTGGATTGACCCAAGACATATCTCTACTCCTAAAAGTGTATGACAAAACAGCTCTGCACCACGACGACTTGTGTGGTGTACTGACACAAGATACGCAATGATAGATGCTAATCTCGGTCCAAATTCTGACAATGCAACATCAGAAGACAATTCTGCTTTGTTGATATGACCACAACTACATCTTACTGTATGACAGCGATATTCTGTCACCTCTGGCTCTATCGGGGGTATTTCAAATACTTGCCATCTCCTATCTGGAACTAACTATCTCGCTGTACCCCTTATGTCCTGGCTGACCACCTGCTTTACGTCTTTTACTCTTACCACTCTTCTCTTTTTCCTTGTTACCTTTGAAATGATCCGTAGAGGGAGGCTTGGACGAGTTTTGGGAGTTCTTATCCAAACCAGCTAATTTCTCCTTTAACTGTATATTCTCAAGGTGATACTCAAGCAGCTTTGCTACTGCCGGCTCCTTGCCTGAATAATATAATGTCTCTGCTGCTATTCTATCCACTTCTTATCTCTTATTGTATTATTGACAAAACAATTGTAACTTAATTTGTATTTACTGTCAAGTTAATTTTGCACTCTCTATAGGAGGTGAACTATTACAATAAATGGTATTTTTGGGCAACTCATAGTCGCTTAAAGCCGATATATGAAGTAGCCAAAACAATAAAGAGGCATTGGTCAGGGGTAACAAGATGGTATGAAAGCAAAATAAACAATGGGATATTAGAAGGGCTTAATAGTCTAGTACAGGCAGCTAAAGCAAAAGCAAGGGGTTATAAAACTTTCAAAAATATAAAGACTATTATCTACATGCTCACAGGTAAGCTGGATTATACTAAGATTGGGCTACCCACTTGAAGTTAGAAAGAACCATTTTATCTTGCCCTTTTGTCTATACTCCTGGAGCTTTTCCAGGATAGTGGAAAAGACTGTCACCAAATCTTCATGTATAAACGTAGCATAATGATATATAAAAAGTATAGTGACAAGTTTTGTCACTCATGTGTCTTTTTTGCAACAACAAACATTGGCTGTACTCAGGAGGAACATCGCGAAAAATTTCTTTTACGCTCTTTGAATAACCTCATATAAAGCCGAACAATGTTTTCACTGAGAATCGCTGGCGCCATTTGTAGTCTGAACCTCTGTGTGTATAATGAAGGCACTGTCGCCATCGTTTTGCACCCTGAGGACAAAATCTGCTTCTCTTTCATCTGTTAGTTGCATCACAACGTTAAATATGCTAACTTTATCGGCCTTAATCCCCAAGACCTTCTCTATCAGAGGCTGCTCTATATCCCCGATTAACTCCTTGATGATCTTATCGTAACTTCCTGCCTTACTCCCTGATCCTATAGATGTATCCATAGTTTATCCCTACAACGTCACTTCCAGTCTAAACGGTTGATTTCTACGGTAACTTCAAATAACACCAAAGCATGTAAACCGTTTATTTTGCCATGTTCTATTTCTAAACTGTCGTTGTAGGGTTATACAATACGCGGCCAAAAGAACGCTAAATAAACAAAATACCCAGCGATTCTCACTGATAATGAATGTAATTTATTGATATATAAGCAATATACTATAAAAACACAGTGAAAAATATTTTTCATATACACAGTAAAATCCTTATAAAAAGCCATTCTGCAAATTCAGTGAGAATTGCTGGACAATTTATGTTATGATAGACAACGTTATGTCAGAGTTGATAATCATAGGTGGAGGTTTGGCTGGGGCTGAGGCGGCGTATCAGGCAGCACGATATGGCGTGGACGTTACCCTTTATGAGATGAGGCCCATCAGGCAGACGCCAGCTCATAAAACAGGGCTCTTAGGAGAACTTGTATGCTCCAACTCCCTGCGATCTGTCTTTCCTGACACTGCCCACGGGCTCTTAAAGACTGAGCTAACCATCGCCAACTCACTTATCATGCAGGCTGCAAGGGCAACTTCGATACCGGCCGGCAGCGCTCTAGCTGTAAACAGGGATGAGTTTGCCTCCTTCATAACCCAAAAGATTGGAGACCACCCACGTATAAAGGTTATCAGAGAGGAGGTCACCCTGCTTCCCGATCAACCGGCCATCATAGCAACCGGCCCGTTGACGTCAGATGCCCTTACTGCTGCCATCATTGAGGTCACTGCAGAGGGGTCTTTGTACTTTTATGACGCCATTGCCCCCATTGTAGATGCGGACACGATAGATCACAACCTTGTATACTACGCCTCGCGCTACGGCAAGGGAACTGACGACTACCTAAATTGCCCAATGGATGAGGAGACCTATAACAGGTTTTATGATGCCCTGATAGAGGCCGACAGGGTCGTCAAAAGAGACTTTGAAGACGAAAAGTTCTTTGAAAGCTGTATGCCCATAGAGGTGATGGCCCACAGGGGTAAGGAAACGCTTCGATTTGGTCCGCTGCGCCCTGTGGGTCTACCCCATCCTAAAACAGGTGAGGTAGCTAACGCTGTTGTGCAGCTTAGGGCTGAAAATGCTCAACGCTCGGCCTTTAACTTGGTTGGTTTTCAGACCCGTCTGAAGCAGCCGCAACAACAGAAGGTCTTCCGGTTAATACCCGGCCTGCAGGAGGCTGAGTTTCTTAGATACGGATCCATACACAGAAACACGTTTATAAACTCCCCCCAGCATCTGGACAGGTTTCTGCGGCTTAAGTTGTCCAGACCCAACGGTTATATCTACTTTGCGGGCCAGTTGACTGGTGTTGAGGGTTACCTGGAGTCCACTGCTATGGGGTTATTGGCTGGTATCTTTGCTGCCAGGGATGTCCTTGCGCTACCACAGTTCAGGCCATCCAATGAGTCAGCCTGCGGGGCCCTCCTTGATTACATAACGAGTCCCAAGGTTGATAAGTTTCAGCCATCAAACATAAACTTCGGCCTCCTGCCACCTCTGGAAAAAAACATAAGAGATAAGAAACTTAAAAAACAGGCCATTGTGCAGCGTGCCATAGAGGCTTGGCAGGTGTTTATTGCTCAAGCACATAGATGAGTTCTTAAGATACTTAGAGGTTGAGGTAGACGCCTCACCCCACACGCTTCGGGCATATAGAAAAGATCTAGAGGGGTTTGCCGCCTTTTCAGAAAACAGAGAACCTCAAGAGGTCGACCTATACGACATCAGAGGTTACATCGCCGATCAAACCAGTAAAGGCCTAAACAAGAACACCATTAACAGGAGATTTGCCACTATTTGCGCATTCTTTAAATATCTGTATGCCGAGGGCATTATAGAGATAAACCCTGCAAGACTGGTAAGCGCACCGAAGTCGTCAAGGCCGCTGCCACAGTTTTTTACCGAATCTGAAGTGCGTCAACTTATAGAAAATGCAAGCGGTCAGGGTTTCTCCATTATCAGGGACAGGGCTATCCTGGAGCTTCTGTATTGTAGCGGGCTGAGGGTAAGCGAACTTGTTGGGGCAGACGTCGAAGATGTAGGCGTTAGGGAGAGCCTTATAAGGGTACACGGCAAGGGTAAGAAAGAGAGGATTGTACCCATTGGCTCTCACGCCATTAGCGCCATCAAGTCTTATCTCATAGAACGGCTCATACTCATAAAGAAACTAAATGCTGGACAGACCAATGCCCTTTTTTTAAACAGGAGGGGAGGCAGGCTCACAGACAGAAGTGTACACAGGATAGTTGTAAAGTTTGCCAAGCTCATTGGAATAGAGGGCAATCGAGGTCCGCATACCCTAAGACACACCTTTGCTACTCATCTGTTAGAAAATGGTGCTGGTCTTATGACTATACTTGAATTGCTCGGTCACACCTCCCTGTCTACAACTCAAAAGTACACCCACCTTAACATCGAACACCTCATCGACGTCTATGATAAGAGTCACCCGCTTGCTGCCATGAAGGTTGAGACGTGATGCCTTGCATTTAAATGCCGGTAATTCTTCAGAGGTAGTAATATTTAATCCCCCTCACTTGATAGGATGTGTTAATGGGGGTTAATGGGTGCATAAGAAAGTCGTGGGAAATTATGTCATTCCTGCGAAAGCAGGAATCTATAAGTTCGTGGATTGCCATGTCTTGCACGGCAATGACAAGACACCCCAAGAATTTCTTATGCACCCGGGGTTAATTTCCTAATTGCAAAAGATCATACGCATATGCTAATATATGTGCAAATACGCACGCTTAAGACAGAGCCAGTTCTTGAAGCAAGTAGATATGGCTACTGTATTCGGTCCCTTCGCAAGGGGGGCACGCAAAGCGGAGGCTAAACCGAAAGGAGGACATTTACAATGGTAGTTTCGATGAAGGAATTGCTCGAATCTGGAGTGCACTTCGGGCACCAGATTAAGAGGTGGAACCCGAAGATGAAAAAGTATATCTTCGGCGAAAGAAATGGTATATACATAATTGACCTGCAAAAGACGGTAAAGGGTATAGAGGACGCCTATATGTACATAAAAGAGGTGGCAAATACCGGAGCAGAGATCCTGTTTGTAGGGACAAAAAAACAAGCGCAAGATGCAATATCAGAGGAGGCGCAGCGCTCTGGTGCCTTTTTTGTCAATCAACGCTGGCTTGGTGGCATGTTGACAAACTTTACTACTATCAAAAAAAGCATCGAGAAATTAAAAAAGATAGAGACAATGAAGGCCGATGGCACTTATGAGAAGTTGACCAAAAAAGAGGTGTCGGCCCTCGAAAAGGAACGTATAAAGCTGCAAAAAAACCTTGGTGGTATAAAAGACATGAGGATGCTTCCGGCTGCCCTTTTTGTCATAGATCCAAGGCGTGAAAACATTGCTATTATGGAGGCAAAGAAGCTCTCAATCCCCATCGTAGCCATTGTCGATACCAACTGTGACCCAGACAATATAGATTACGTTATACCAGGCAACGATGACGCCATCAGGGCAGTAAAACTCGTCACCTCCAAGATAGCAGACGCTATTATGGAAGGTAAGGCAATGCTCAACAAAAAGATGGACGAAGACTCTCAAGACGTACAGATTGAAGAGAAAAAAGCCATGGAAAACATGGAAGAAACACAAGTGGAGGTAGTAGAGAAATGACAATTTCTGCCAATATGGTAAAGGAACTAAGGGAGCAAACAGGCGTTGGTATGATGGAATGCAAGAAGGCGCTGACTGAGACCGGAGGCGATTTCGCTAAGGCGGTAGACCTGCTGCGGAAAAAGGGGCTTGCCACAGCAGCCAAACGCTCTGGCAAGAAGGCCTCTCAGGGTGTTATCTTTTCTTACATCCACATGGATAAGATCGGCGTTATGCTTGAGCTCAACTGTGAAACAGACTTTGTCGCCAAAACAGACGATTTTAGGGGGTTGGCTAAAGACATAGCCATGCACATAGCTGCTGCTAGCCCGCAATACTTAAGCCCCTAAAATGTACCTCCTCTGGTCATAGAGAGGGAAAAGAACATATACAGGGCACAGGTTGTAGGAAAACCTGCTAACATAGTTGAAAAGATCGTTGAGGGTAAGTTAGATAAATTCTACTCCGACACATGCCTGTTAAAACAGGTGTTTGTAAAGGACGCTGAGGGTAAGTTAACGATACAGGACATAATATCTGAAAAGATTGCAAAGATAGGAGAGAACATCCTTGTAAGACGTTTTGCACGTTATCAGGTAGGTGAGACTTTACAGGGAGAAACGACTGCCGACGCTGTAGAGAGTGAATCAGACATTGCCGATACAAAGGCGGAGTGAACGGATTGCTTAATCCGCTTCCAACGGACGCTGGAGAATTAATGGATATACCGAAATACAGGCGAATACTTATTAAACTTAGCGGAGAGGCCCTGATGGGCAAGGAAAGCTATGGGATATCACCCGAGGTTGTGCTCTATACAGCTGAGGAGATCAGGGCAGTGTATGGGCTAGGAATCAACATAGCCATAGTAATTGGCGGTGGCAATATATTCAGAGGGGTGGGCGCATCTCTCAAGGGTATAGACAGAGCAACCGCCGATTACATGGGGATGCTTGCCACAGTGATAAACGCACTAGCTTTACAAAATTCCCTTGAAAAGATAGATATACCTACAAGGGTTCAATCAGCCATAGAGATGAGAGAGTTAGCCGAACCTTATATTAGACGTAAGGCCATCAGACACCTAGAAAAGGATCGTGTGGTTATCTTTGCCGCTGGCACTGGTAATCCCTATTTTACAACAGACACGGCTGCGGCACTGCGCGCTATGGAGATAAATGCCGACGTCATATTTAAGGCAACAAAGGTTGATGGAGTCTATAACGATGACCCTATGAAAAACCCTGACGCCAAGCGATATGACTTTATCACCTATAGGGAGGTATTAAATCAGGGACTCACCGTCATGGACTCTACTGCTATTACCCTGTGCATGGATAATAACCTGCCTATAATGATCTTTGATTTAAAGAAGAAGGGGTCAATCAAAGACGCAGTGCTAGGGAAAAAGATAGGTTCTTTAGTAGGAGGGCATGTAGAATGAATAGTGAGATAAACAAGAAGCTCAACTCCAAGATGAATGGGGCCATAGAGTTTCTTAAGAAAGAATTTGCATCAATACGCACAGGGAGGGCATCCCTTGGACTGCTTGATTCAATCACAGTAGATTATTACGGAAGCCAAATGCCAATTAACCAAATAGCAACATTAGGGCTGCCTGACCCGCAGACTATCACTATCCAGCCTTGGGAACAGAAGGTCATCCAACTTATAGAAAAGGCAATACAAAAATCAGACCTCGGTTTAACTCCAATGAACGACGGTAAGATAGTCCGAATCCCTATCCCACCCCTAACTGAGGAGCGAAGGAAGCAACTCACCAAGGTTACTAAGAAAAAAGCAGAGGAAGCAAAGATCGCAATAAGAGGGATTAGACGTGAGATAAACGATGAACTCAAGAAACTCGAAAAAGAGGAACATGTCAGTGAAGATGACACAAAAAAGGCACAGGCCGATGTACAAAAGATCACGGACTCTTTTATAAAAATGGTGGATGACTTACTTCTACATAAGGACAAAGAGATAATGGAGGTATGACGTTGCAGATAAATTTTATGCTTAAGGTTGAAGATGCCAAGCTACCAGATATCCAGAAGGCTCTCAAGGGGGCTGGCATCAAAGTCAAGAGTATTGTAGAGCTGCACAAAGAGGGGATCCCAGAGGGTGGACCCGGTACGGCTCAAGATGGGGGGGGCGATAATGTCAATAAACAGTAGACAAGACGATATCAACGACGACGATTATGATAGAGAAGAGGGAGGGGGAAGTAGGGAAGTAAGCCAAGAAGAGACCAGACTAAGAGGTGTAAAAAAGATCCTCTTAGAAGAGAGGCAGTTGATACTGAAAGAGGCAAAGGTCGAGATATCTAACTTTACCAGGGGGGAGGAAAAGCAGCTTGTAGAGGCAGCCCTGGATGATGGCGACTGGTCAGTAGTAGATGCATCGGAGGAAATTATACTGCAAAAACTGCATCACCATAAGCTCAAACTCAATAAAATAGACGAGGCGCTCAGAAAGATCAATAACGGCTCCTATGGCATATGCGAGGACTGTGGGGGATTCATTAACGAGGCAAGGTTAAAGGTGCTGCCTTATGCAACAATGTGTGTAGAGTGTAAGGAAAAACGAGAAAAACTTGAAGAGATAGAGAAAGAACATCCATTTCAGTAATATATCTGCTCCAAGAACAATCCCTTGGCAGGGGCATTCTGACCGGCACGGCGGCGATCTTTTGCCGCTACGATGCCAACCATCTCTTGAGAGCTTATCCTGCCTTTGCCGACGTCTACCAAGGTGCCAACTATGTTTCTTACCATATGACGTAAAAAACCATCTGCCTCTATTGACACCTTTATAAAATTCCCCGATATACTAAAACCAATAAACTCTAAGCTGGTCAACCGCTGCACCCTTAAATCAAACACCTCTCTTACGGTTGTCTTAACATCAGTATCTGTGGCACAGAAGGATTTAAAGTCAACCCTGCCAATTAGCATAGCTGAGGCGGCTTTTATCTGAACTACATCCAAAGGCTGTTTAAGATGCCATGTGTAGCGATAAAAGAATGGATTGATGAGGTCACCCAATGATATTACATAGGCGTAACGTTTGGCTTTGGCACTAAAACGCGGGTTGAAGTCTTCAGAGACGTAATCAGCGGAGATGATGCGTATGTCTACAGGCAGTGTTGCGTTAAGCGCCCTTTTGATAGTGTTAGGCTCTAAGTGTGTATCGGTACTAAAGGCGGCTACCTGATGTAAGGCATGTACGCCAGCGTCGGTTCTGCCAGCCCCAACAAGGGTAACCTCCTGCGCCGTGATTGTCTTGAGCGCACTCTCTATCCGCCCTTGTATGGTTATCATATCAGGCTGTACCTGCCAACCATGATAGTGCGTGCCATCGTATGCCAATGTCAAACGAATCTTTTTCAAGTTATCGAAATAATCTTATAACTATAGAGCCTCTTGCAAAAGTACATGTTATGTAAAATATAGCAAAAAGCTAATTATGTAAGTGATTAATATTAAACGATATTTTTTGGGCGTAATAATTGCCTGATTTGAGATTTGCAAGAGGCTCTATAGTTTTGCAGTTTCTGGATTCCTGCTTTCGCAGGAATGACACAGAGGGGCTAAATGCGCCATTTCCTGTCATTCCCGCGTAAGCGGGAATCACTTTTCAAGAGCTGCATAAAATGCTGGTTTATAAAAAGTGCAAAAGTATAGTTATAATATCTCTTCAAAGTAATCTATAGTTTTTTTCAGGCCATCTTCAAGCGGTACATGGGGCTGCCACTTCAGAACGTTATGGGCAAGTGTGATGTTGGGCTGCCTCTGAGCAGGGTCGTCAGGGGGAAGCGGCTCGTATCTTATCTGAGACTTAGAGCCAGTTATGGCCAGTACCTTTTCCGCAAGCTCAAGGATAGTAAACTCACCTGGATTGCCCAGGTTTACTGGCCCTGTAAAGTCATCATGGCTCTGCATGAGTCTGACTAAGCCATCTACAAGGTCATCGACATAGCAGAAGCTGCGAGTCTGCTGTCCTTTACCGTAAACGGTTAAATCCTCACCCCTCAAGGCCTGAACAATGAAGTTGCTGACGACACGGCCATCGTTTTGAAGCATACGCGGTCCATATGTGTTGAAGATCCTGGCTACCTTTATCCTCATCTTATGCTGTCTGTGGTAATCGAAAAACAGCGTCTCTGCACAGCGCTTTCCCTCATCATAACATGCCCTTAGACCGATAGGGTTAACGTTACCCCAGTAACTTTCCACTTGTGGATGTACCGTTGGGTCGCCATATACCTCTGATGTTGAGGCCTGCAGGATCTTTATCTTAAGCCTCTTTGCCAGTCCCAACATATTGATGGCCCCGTGGACTGATGTCTTAGTCGTCTGCACGGGGTCAAACTGGTAGTGTACAGGTGAGGCAGGACAGGCTAGATTATAAATCTCATCTACCTCTATGTACAGCGGGAAACATATATCATGGCGTAGGATCTCAAAGTACTTGTTAGACATAAGATGTACAATATTATCCTTTCGCCCTGTGTAGAAGTTATCTAGACAAACAACCTCGTTACCATCTGCCAAGAGCCTTTCACAGATGTGCGAGCCTAAAAATCCAGCCCCGCCTGTTACTAATATCCGCTTTTTTGTCTTATCCATCGCAGTTTAACTCCATATATAAAATGTAAGAAATAGAAAGCATCACGCCATTCATTATAGCAGATTTCAATTACGAGTGATACAAAGAAAGAATAGGGGGTACAGAAAAACAGTATGGGCTACTTAGTCAGATAAATGAGAGCGTTTCTCCCATTGATCCCAAACAGCACTCAACATCATCATATTGACTACCACTCTTTCGGTTTAAAGCCGTGGGAGTTCATTATCTCCATAAGGGCATCACCAACGGCAAGGACCAAGAAGCCTTGCCTTTCCAAGTATGTGAGGATACCCTTATCAACATGTAGACTTGCAAGGACTCCTATCAGCTTACACTCTGCATATTCTGGGAAATATAACCTGAACACTCCTAAATCTTGTTCAAACTTACCTGCATCGGTATCTCTAAGGGTGCTCTTTGTGCTGTTTACAAACACGTATTGTCCAGATCTAGCTACAGCGTCATACTCCTTGATACTGCCATCAGCAAGCTCCATCTTCCTGCGAATAGCAAAATCGGTTACATGCAGCCCAAAACGCTCCTCTATTATCCTTGGGAGGCTCGGATGAATGAGATCCTCAACCATCGTACCCTGTTTTCTGGATATCTCACCTATCGTACTGTTCAGTTTTCTATTGGACTCTTTCATTTCTCTGCTAAACTCTCTCATTTCGCTGTTAGACTCTTTCATCTCATGCACTACCTCATCTATCCTTTTGCCTAACCGTTCATCAGAGTCTTCTAATCTCCTACCTAACTGATTGATCTCAATCATCGCATGTACATGTCTTTCATCCATTTCTTTACCTAACTGATTGATCTCAATCATCGTATGTGCATGTCTTTCATCCATCTTTTTACTCAACTGCCGGATTTCAAGTTCCGTCTGGCTTTGTACAGTTTTTATCTCTTCTACCGCACTCTTGCTTAACTCAACGAACTCTGCTAACAATCTTTCAAGTAGAGAAACTCTCTCTTCTGTTTCAAGCATTTTTACCTCCAGCTTTGCCTAACAACATTGATGACAAAGTATTACACTGCCTTGCTAATCCAAGTTGTAGTATAAGTTTACTTTCTCAATCTAGTTTACCCTTTTAAACACCAAAGGATCAATATGGGTGCAATGCAGGGTGCATAAGAAAGTCGAGGGCAATTATGTCATTCCTCCGAAAGCAGGAATCTATTAGCTTGTGGATTGCCCTGTCTTGCACGGCGATGATAAGACGACCCATAAGTTTCTTATGCGCCAGCAATGCATGATTCCTCTTTCGTGGGTATAGTAGATGACATTTTGATCCTGATATTTCATTCTCTTATTCAGGGGGTCAGGTAGCTGTTAATCTACGGTACATCAATCGTTGCAAGTTTAAATGCAAGGGCACAAGAGAGCAGCACTATGGCTGCAAAGACAAATACGCTATTGTAGGAGAGATACGTGGCAATAACCCCAGAGACCAGGGGACCTGTAGTATGTCCGATGTCCATCACGGAGGCCAAGATGCCCATTGCGGATGCCAGGCTCTCTCTCTTGCTCAGATCTGCTATCAACGCTGATGTGGCCGATGTCACCACCGATATGCTCAGGCCAAATAACACGCTCAACACAAGCAATGGTATAAACTTGCCAGTGAGTGAAAACCCATAGACACAGATTGCTCCGAGGATGACCCCTGCAAGTATCTGTGGAACCCTCCCATGTTTATCGGAAAACCTCCCCATAAACGGCTTCGTCAGCGCAATTGAGATTACCTGGATCGAGAGTATCGTCCCGATCTCATAAGGCGAAAGTCCAACACTGATAGCATACAGAGGTAGAAACGTCTCAAACACACCATAGGAAAACAGCACTGCCCCCTCGACGATACTCGTTATAATGACCCCCTTTACGGTAAGCAGCTTTCTAAGGCGACAAAGGATATCCTTCCATGACACCGTGTTGCTGGCATCCCTGACTTCCCCAGGAATTGAGAAAAGCGTAACTAACGACAATATCCCCACAAAGGCACACAAGAGATAGACAACTTTGTAACCCATCCTGGGATTAAAGGACATCAAACCGATAATACCTCCTCCGGCCATGGGGGCGATGAATCGCCCCAACAGGGTTGAGGTCGAAAACCAGCCGATCTTCTCGCCCCGCTCCTTGTTAAAGGTGGCGGAGACCATAGACAAGGCAACCGGCATAAAAATAGCCGTCGCCAAACCATGATATAACCTAACCATCACAAGCTGCCAGACGTTACTGACAAGGAGATAGAGAAATGGGGCTGTAGAGAATATCAACGTGGCAACGGTGAGCATCCGTTTCTTGCCTATCCGCTCGGCCATCATTCCCGATGGGACACTAGCAACAATTCCCGTAAAGGATGATACAGCGCTCACAACACCAATGCCAGCAACACTGATGCCTAACGATAGAGAATACAGCGGCAGCACAGGGCTCTTTGCTATCGTAGAACTAAAAATAGCAAAAAACCCCGTTACACACAAAATCACAAAGTAAGTTGCGTTCACTTACCGTGCATTAGAGACTGGATTTCCTTATGGTAGCCGATGTAACGCTCAGTGGTGATCTCGTTCTTGCCATACTTGACGTGTTGCATTAGTATTTCCTCAAAGCGTGTCTCTGCCTCAGACTCATCCTTGATATCCACAACGTCTTCCGTGATGATATCTACGAGTCTGTCAGCGTAGATCACTACCTTTTCCTCAAGGGTTTTAAGCGAGTAGTCCTTGTCTGGTAGTCCAAGCTCTCTTGCCTCCTCCGGTGTAAGACCTCCCCTGATGTGTTTTTCCATAATGTTAGTTATAGCAGCAGGCAGTCCCAGTTCTCTTCCCATCTGAGCACCGATCTTGCCATGCTCTATCTCATGGGTCTTGGCCTTTCCCAGGTCGTGCAGCAGGGCTCCACGTGTGACGATGTCCATATCCACCTTAGCCCCCGTCCTGAGTGCTATCTCAATTGCTTTCTCAGCCACCTTGATACAGTGAGTCAGATCATCTGCACTTAATCCGGCCTTTTTAAGCAGCTCTATATCAGAGTCTTTTATCATGGTGTCTGATTCCTCTTGATGCCAAAGTAGATAAAGGCATCCGCAATTGCTTTATCGAAGTCGTGCATTATGTGGGTGAACTTCATCTGTATGTCATCATGGATGTGAAAGATATACTCTTGCAAACCCTCCTTGCCATACTTTTCCTCCATCATCTTACCGTATTCGTATATCTTGGTGATATCGTGCCTTTGCGCCTTTATCTCCATATCTTCGGCGTCTATCCATTCGTGTACTTCCTTGTAGTCCTTTCCTGTCCTGTCGATACTGGTCTTTAGATGTTTTGGTACTGGTGGCATAAATTATTCTCCTTCTCCTTTTTATTTATGTAACAAGTATTAATTTTATAACGTAAGTTACATTACTGTCAAGAGGATATCGCTAGAAGAAATGAAGAGAAAATTGCTTAGTGAGTAATACCTTTGCACTTTTTTGTAAACCAGCATTTTATACAGCTCTTGAAAACAGATTCCCGCTTTCGCAGGAATAACAGCAAATAGTGTTTTTGGCTGTTCTATGCCTGCCCCTGACCTGAGCAGGGGGCATTCGTGCGTAAGCAGGAATCCAGAAAGTGCAAAACTAAAGCTAAAGAGTAAGTTTGTTTTATGTATACCAAGATAAGTCAGGTTTGCAAAAATCTTGTCATTCCCGCGTAAGCGAGAATCCATTTCGTAATACCATCAATACGCATAGATTCCTGCTTTCGCAGGAATGACATTTTCGTGTTATTGGATGTCAAGGTCAAAATCTTTTTGCAAACTCCATTTAGTTTAGTATACCTTCGATTTTAATGTCATTTGATGGTGCTTTTCTAGGGCGCATAAGAAAATCGTGGGTTTTTTCAAAGAAGGGGAGGCTCTGCCTACTGACGCAGGGGTTCGCAACCCCTCCCCTCAGACACCTCATCCTGCCTTATTTGCTACTTGGGCAAAACTCTTCATGCAATATGGACAGTAATTCCAGTCTGGCAGTCTCTGTTTACCACAGCCAGTGCATTTATCTTCTCTTAGGCTCCCACACGTAGGACAGAGCATGTAATCAGGGTAGATAGTGCCGCTGCATTTCTTACAGGGACGTCCTTTGACGTCACTTTCCTCGTCGTAGTCGCCTATATGTATACATCTAGCGACCTCATCGATGGTTGTCAAGCCGCTGGTAACCTTAGCAACGGCGTCCTCATACATAAAAGACATGCTTGCCTCTACGGCCGCCTTTTCTAACTCATATTCTGGCGCCTCACTGACAATGAGGTTACGTAGTTTTTGATTGATTGTCATAATCTCAAAAATACCCATACGTCCCTTATACCCTGTCTTTGAACAGTGGGAGCACCCGTTGCCTTTATAAAAGCTCTTTGATTTTGCATTACCATTGAGTCCTATCTTTAAAAGTTCTTCACTTGAGGGGGTATAAGACTTGCTGCATTTATCGCATATCTTTCTTACAAGTCTCTGGGCAATAATGCCTCTAAGTGATGAGGCTATCATAAAGGGTTTAATACCCATATTCTTCATACGGGCTATGGCCCCAATGGCAGAGTTGGTGTGCAGCGTTGATAAGACTAAATGGCCGGTGATAGAGGCCTGCACAGCTATGTTAGCCGTATCAGAGTCCCTCATCTCTCCAACAAGTATGACGTCAGGGTCCTGTCTCAGGGCAGCCCGCAGACCCTGCACAAATGTAAGACGTTCGGTGATGGCTATCTGATTGATACCCTCCACGTTGTATTCGATGGGGTCTTCAAGGGTCATTATGTTGATAGTTGGCTGCTTTATAGCGTTGATCATGGCATACAGTGTTGAACTCTTCCCACTGCCAGTAGGACCTGTCACTAATACAATCCCATTGGGTACGGAGAGCATCCCCTTTAATCTTGCTGAGTCATTTTCTCTAAGCCCTATGTCCTTTAGATTCAGGATGGCGGAGCTTGAGTCTAAAAGCCGCATAACCACCTTTTCACCGTACTGACTGGGAAGCGTATTAACCCTCAGATCGACCTCTTTCTTGTCAATCTTTATCTTTATCCTGCCGTCTTGTGGAACACGTTTCTCTGCTATATCCAATAACGACATGATCTTAAGCCGCGAGATGACCGCTCCTTGTACATAGTAGGGAAGCTGGGCGACGTTTCTCAATAGACCATCTATCCTGTATCTGATATCGAGTGCGTTCTGTTTTGGTTCTACGTGGATATCACTGGCCTTTAACCTTACGGCCTGAAGTAGTATGTTGTCCACTATGCGTACTATTGGAGGAGAACCGCTGTCTTTTACAGAATCGGCGCTTGCTTGATATATCTCTGCCTCAGTTTTTAGAACTTCTACGTTTTGACTTAACTCTGCAAGAGGGGTGTTGTACTGATAAAAACGCTGGATAGTCTCTTTTATCATAGATTGGGTTGATACCTTAACCATGATCTGCTTGCCAGTTGTGCGCGCCAGGGTGCTTATTGCAACAAGGTCCAACGGGTTAGACATAACAACAGTTAGATCACGGCTATCAGCAGCTAAAGGTATTAACTGATAGCTCAGCGCCATGTTTTCAGAGACAAATTCCAGAGCCTTTGTGTCAGGTTTTGTAACGTTTAAGTCTATGAAGGGTATACCCAACTGAGTGGAGTATGCCTTACATATATCCGTTTCATTAACTATATTATGTTCTATGAACACATCGCCTATTTTCTTCGCTGTGCCCTTTTGAAGCTCAAGTGCCTCATTTAATTGTCTTTCATTTATTAGCCCTGCACTTAAGAGAATGTCGCCAAGTCTTAGTATTGATTTATCCTGATAATAATGGATAATACCTTTTCGTATCTCTAAGGCAGTGGACACCTTTAACCTAATAGTCTTACTGGAGGCGAAGGTAAGGGCATCAATAACCTCTCTATTGAGGGGGTCGCTTACGGCCACATGCAAGATGTTACCCTCAACGCTTAATGGGATTACCAGGTGCTTAACAGCCAATTTCTCAGGTATGAGTTTTAGCGCCTCAGGATGGCAATTATAGGCCTTCATTTCAATATATTGTATTCCAAGCTGCGTAGATAACGCCTTGGCTATATCCACATCCTTGATTAGACATTCCTCAATCAATATGTCTCCGAGCTTTTTCTTGGTCAACTTTTGATTCTCAAGGGCATACTCAAGCTGGTTGGGTTTGAGCATGCCAGTGGATAGCAATATATCTCCAAGCATCATTTTTTTTCCTGGAGGAGACTGCTTTGCATCTTTGCTGCCTACCAGCTCTGGAGCTACAGGTATTTCACCTAGCTTTTGAGACTTCCCTCCATTGTAGAACCTCTTGATTGCATCCTTTATCTCGGTTGGAGTTGAGATCATAATCTTCATAAGCATGCCGGTTGCAATAGCAATAGCGTTGATTGCATTAATATCTAGAGGATAGGCCATTGAGATAATCAGCACCCTTCTGATAATCGCTATAGGTACGATAAGATGCAGCTCTGCCAACCCTTTTGGTATTAATCGCAAGGCCTCATCGGTTGGCTCAATTATCGACAGTTCTTTGTAAGGAATCCCAAGTTGTGTAGAGAAAGCTCGTACGATGTCTTTCTCCGTAGCTGCTTTATTGGCAACGAGTATCTCGCCTAACTTTCTGTTGTCAGTCTTCTGTTGTTGAAGCGCCTGGACAAGCTGTTGTTTGGTTACTACCTTTGCCTTTAAAAGGAGGGAGCCAAGCTGATCTACCTGGATCCCACTGTAAAACCGGATTATGGCCTTTCTAATATCAGTCGCAGTGGCTACATTTGCTTTGATCTCTTTGCCAGTGGCAAACTTGATAGCCCCCTTGAGGTGGTCATCCGTAGGGTCAGCCATAACAACGCTTAATATATTATTATCATAGCTCAAGGGCAGCGTTAGATACCTCTTGGCAAGGCTTTGCGGTATAATCCTCAAGGCCACGTGGTCAGGCTCATAGGTGCTTAAATCAACGTAGGGTACACCAAGCTGATTAGAAAAGGCCTTTACGATGTCTTCTTCTTTGAGCAACCCCTTTTGACATATAAGGATACCCAGACGCTTCTTGGTCTTTTTTTGTTCCTCCAATACCTCACTAAGCTGTCCTGATGTGATCAGACCAGAGCTTACTAAGATGTCTCCGAGCTTGTCCGTCTTATTTAAAACCACATATCTTCCTTATTGAATATGTATCCTTCGGCCTTGTCGAACGCCTTCATGGATATCATTATCGGTTAATACTTAGCAATACTTAAAAGAATACATTACATATTGTATCCTATGTATACGAATTTATTATGGTTTTGTTACGAGCAGCCTGAAGAGAGTTTACATTCCTTTCCTTGATATGCCTTATTTTGTCTAAATGAGTGTTCTATATCCCTTATTATCTGTTGTCTTGATTTATGCCACCTGGGGGCGATAAGGATGTCATCGGGAGTCAGGGCAAAGAGCCTCTGTAAGACGATCTCTGGATTGAGTCTCTCTACGAACTCAACGAGGAAGTCCAGATACTGTTGGTAGGAAAAGACGTAGAACGGGTTATCATTGTAGATATCTGCCATCTTGGTGTTCTTTATAACTTGAAGCTGGTGTATCTTTAAAAAGCCAATAGGTAACGTGGATATCTCCTCAGCCATATCAAGCATCTCCTCCTTGGTCTCTGTGGGCAAACCAACGATCAGGTGAGCGCCAATTGAAATCCCACGGCCCTTGGTGATGTCAATGGCGTTGAGAAAACATTTGTAGTCGTGTCCCCTGTTAATATACAGCAGGCTCTTATCATATATCGATTGCAGGCCGTACTCCACAAGCACAAAATGGTTTTTCGAGATATCGGATAGAAGCTCGATTTTTTCCTCATCTATGGTATCGGGCCTGGTGCCTATGGCTAAGCCGATTACGTCTGGGTGGGACAGGGCCTCAAGGTACATTGTCTTAAGTACACCTACGTCGGCGTAAGTGTTTGTGTACGGCTGGAAGTAGACTATGAACCTCCGTGCCTTGTATCTCTTTGACAGATAAACGACGCCTCTATTGACCTGCTCCCTTATGCTTATATCCGGCTTGCAGGCTGAGGGTCTGAAGCTGTCATTGTTACAGTAGATGCAGCCGCCATAAGCGACCTTGCCATCCCTATTTGGACATGTAAAGCCAGCGTCTACGTTTACCTTATAGACGATCTCTCCAAACCTCCTTCGCATATATCCGCCAAAAGAATTGCACCACTCTTGCATACTTTAATTATTTCTTTTTACCTACGAATATGTCAAACACATAACAATCTTATTTGGATTAGAAGGGGGGCATGGGGGGCGCATAAGAAAATCGTGGGTTTTGTCAAAGAAGGGGAGGCTCTGCCTACTGACGCAGGGGTTAGCAACCCCTCCCCTCAGACACATCCGCAAGGGAACCAGTCCCCTTTACCCCATTAAAGTATGTTTTGGTTCTCATAAGTTTCTTATGCACCCGTGCATGGCAGACCGTTGCAATAATTAAACTTATTATTATATAATTTTATATTCTTATGGTTGAAGACCCCTACATTGTGCATGATACCAATATATTACAGGATGACGACATCCTGGAGGAGTTGTTTGACGGGGTATATATAGTCGATCGAAATCTACGTATCATCTTTTGGAACCGGGCCGCCGAGATGATAACGTCGTTCACCAGGAAGGACTTACTCGGAAGGACATTTACCAACAACATCCTTAGCCCTATCAACTACCAAGGGGAATATTTTGATGAAAACAGGTGTCTGATAGCCAGAACCCTTACGGACGGGATCAAACGTACTGAGAACCTGTTCTTTCAACACAAAAAGGGTTATCGTATACCTATCTCCCAGCACATAACTACCTTGAAGGATGACGCGGGTGAGATCGTAGCAGTTGCGGTTATCTTTAAGGATAGTTCATCAAAGCTCATCTTTATGCAAAGAAATGCAGACGTTGCCAACATAGACCCAGTAACGGAGGTTGCAAACAGGTCTTACATTGATATGTGTCTTCATACTAAGTTTAGTGAGCTGCGTTGTTATGGCGAGCCTTTTGCCGTTGTCCTTATAGACATCGATCATTATAAAAACATCAAGGCCATTTTTGGCAGCACGGTTGCTGAGGCAGTTTTAAAAATGGTATCGAGGACCATGCTAAAATGCTCCAGAAGCACTGATATAATAGGCCGTTGGGGTGAGGTAGAACTGATAGCGATTATACCAAACGTAAACGAGTATCAGCTTGTTGTTGTTGCAAACAGGTTCCGTATGTTGATAGAAAAAACGACGTTAATGGTTGACTCTCGTGTTGTGCCAATAACGATCTCTCAGGGTGCAGCTATAGCTCAGCCAGTAGATAACGAGGCAACAATTATTAAACGGACAGACACGCTTCTTGAAGAAAGCAGGCAACTAGGTGGAAACACCTTATCCGTCTAACAATTACATAACAGGATAAATACTGCCATGTATGATCTATGTAAGGGTGCATAAGCAAGTCGTGGAGTCGTGGGTTTTTTCAAGAAAGGGGAGGCTCTGCCTACTGACGCAGGGGTTCGCAACCCCTCCTCTCAGACACCTCCGGAAGGGGACCAGTCCACTTCCGGAAATATTCTTACTCCCCGTGAAATTCTTATGCACCCAATTATGCAACTATTTGTATCCTCTTAAAAAAAACATGGTAATTTTATTTTTATGGTTTCAAGATATGGATTGCCACTTTCGTGGAAATGACAGTAATAGGTGATTAACAAGTATGTCATTCCACAGCCTGCCCCTGGCTTGAACAGGGGTAAGCAGGAATCCAGAAAGCGTAAAAGCATAGTTGCCATGAAACATACATGATTAGATACCCTAATCATGTATGTTTCATGGGGAATTATGCAGCCTTTTTTAGATGGTCGACAATATTGTTCCATTGACCAGACAGATATAATGCTCTTAGTGATACAATAGGTTGCACGTTTTTCTTATTCCAGTGCATACC
>PEAB01000162.1 GCA_002753395.1 Nitrospirae bacterium MYbinv3
TATTATCTCCTATCTTTGTTATACTATTCATACTCCCCTCCATTGTTTTAGATGTTTTTTCTTCAATAATATATTCTAAAACATTTGTGAGGGCTTACTCTACATGCTCCGAAAGTCCCCCATGAATTTCTTATGCACCCGATATTAAAAGGATTTTTCCAATGACTTAGAAGTATTTTCTGTAAGAATTGCTACTACTAAGTTACACCCTTTCTTAAGTCAACAGCATTAGGTCTGAGGGAGGGGGTTGCGAACCCCTGCGTTAGTAGGCAAAGCCCTCCCTTCTATTGAGAGAGGTCGATTTTATCCTGAACGTAACCACCATTGAGGGAGACAATTTCGCTCTGAACGTAGAGTTTCATTATATTTCATGTCAACGACGTTTTTGCAACTTCTGGATTCCTGTTTACACAGGAATGACAAACGTCTATTATTGTCATTCCCGCGAAAGCGGGAATCCATACCTTTAAACAGTTTACCATGCTTTTTTTAGAGGATACATACATAGGCTGTTTGTATTGCTCAATAGGAAGAAACAATTACCTTAGTTGCCTCAAGTGTGTTACAATGATATTATCATGAAAGAGAGACTACAGAAGATAATATCATCACTGGGCATTACATCACGAAGAAAGGCTGAGGAATTGATCCTTGAGGGTAGGGTCACAGTAAACGGCGCTGTTGTTGAGATCGGCGCTAAGGCAGATGTCGAAAGCGACCACATCAAGATTGACGGTAAACTCGTTAATCCTAAAACTAACCAGCAGCGGGTATACATCAAGTTCTATAAGCCGGTCGAGGTTGTAACAACCCTTGAAGATCCTGAGGGCAGGGTGACGGTTGGTCATTTCATAAAGGGCGTAGGCACCAGGGTGTATCCTGTAGGAAGGCTGGATTACAACTCAGAGGGGCTTCTGATCCTCACAAACGATGGAGATTTCGCAAATAAACTCCTTCAACCGCGACAGAGGATACCAAAGACATACCACGTAAAGATCAAGGGCGTCTTAGAGGACGCTAATCTGACTAAACTAAGAGAAGGAATAAAGCTCGACGATGGTATGACCCTGCCAGCCATCGTAAACAGATTAAAGAAAAACGACATCAACAGTTGGATAGAGATGACTATATACGAGGGTAGAAAGAGGCAGATACGACGAATGCTCCAGCGTGTGGACCATCCGGTTAGTAAGTTAAAACGTGTGGCAATAAACGGTATCATACTGGGAGAGCTAAGGCCTGGACAGTGGCAATACCTGACTCCACGAGAGTTGAACCACGTAATGAGGGAGTTTTAATCGTCGTTGCATCATAATTTAAGGAGGTAAGATGTACAGGGATAATTGGTGTGCTCAAATAGACATAGATGATGTAGACAAGGATATCAACCTATGCGGATGGGTTTACCGGGGTCGTGACCACGGTGGTGTAATCTTTATAGATCTCAGAGACGTAACAGGTATCGCCCAACTCGTTTTTAATCCAGATACGGAGGAGGCTGCACACAAAGTAGCACGACACCTCAAGACTGAGTCAGTCATAACCGTAAACGGTCAAGTACGAAAACGGCCAGAGGGGACAGAAAATCCAGAACTGCCCACAGGTATGGTTGAGGTACACGTCAAGAAGATCGAGGTTTTAAGCATGTCAGAGCCACTACCCTTTCAAATAGACGAGGCAGGTGAGATTAGCGATACCCTCCGGTTTAAGTACAGATACCTCGACCTCAGAAGACCCCAGATGATGGCAAACCTCATCATCAGACACAAGGCCTGTAAGGCCATAAGAGGTTACCTGGATGAGATTGGATTTATAGACGTTGAAACACCCGTACTTACGAAATCAACACCGGAAGGGGCGAGGGATTACCTCGTGCCAAGCAGGGTGCACGTTGGCAGCTTCTATGCCCTGCCACAGTCGCCACAGTTGTTTAAACAGATTCTCATGGTAGCTGGCCTTGATAGGTACTACCAGATAGTACGGTGCTTTAGGGATGAAGATCTGCGCTCGGATCGTCAGCCGGAGTTCACACAGGTTGATATAGAGATGTCCTTTGTCGACGCCGATGATGTCATAAACGTGGTGGAGGGGCTTTTGAAATGGCTCTTTGATGAGATCAAAAACGAGGTTATAGATACACCCTTTGAGCGGATCGCCTATGAGGAGTCAATGGCGCGTTTTGGCAACGACAGACCCGACATGAGGTTTGGCCTCGAACTCAGGGATATGTCTGACCTGGTGAAGGACAGCACGTTTAAGGTCTTTCAGGACGCCGTTGCCACGGGCGGGATTGTCAAGGGGCTTTGTGGCAAGGGCATGGCTCAGTACTCCAGACGCGAGATAGACGTCCTGACCCAGGAGGTACAAGCGATGGGCGCTAAGGGGTTGGCCTGGATAAAGGTTAAGGATGCCTTTGAATCGCCGATTGTTAAGTTCTTCCAAGAACAGACTCTCAGGGAGATGGCAGTGAGACTTGGCGCTCAACCTGGGGATATGATGCTTTTCGTAGCCGACAATGCATCGGTTGTCAATGATGTCCTAAGCCGCCTGCGACTTGATATTGGCAAGAAAAACGGCCTTATCGGCGCACAGAATAAATTCGTGTGGGTGGTAGACTTTCCCCTTATGGAGTGGGTTGAGGATGAGGGCAGGTTTACCGCCCTGCATCACCCCTTCACGTCCCCCACTGACCATGATATAAAGGCCATCCTTGATGGCAGCGTTATAAGCAAGGAGGACTGTCTGAGACTCAAGGCAAAGGCCTATGACATCGTACTTAATGGCAGCGAGATAGGCGGAGGCAGCATCCGTATCCATAAAACAGACCTGCAGAAAAAGGTCTTAGAGCTTATTGGCATCAAGGCTGAGGAGGCAGTGGAGCGGTTTGGATTCCTGCTGGACGCCCTTAAATACGGCGCCCCTCCACACGGCGGTCTGGCCCTAGGGCTGGACAGACTCATCATGCTGATGACAGGCGCACAATCGTTACGAGACGTTATCGCCTTTCCAAAGACACAGAAGGCTACGTGCCCGTTGACCAACGCCCCCTCACACGTAGACAAGACTCAACTCAGAGAGCTTAACATAAAGCTGAACATTGAGGAGACATAGACATACAAATTACGGGATCAAGGGGAGTGATGAGACATCCTTAGTATTTGCAACGTAGATGTCTGAACCACGATTTAACGGATTTAAGGACTAACAGGATTATATCATCACTTTTTCCTATAAACCCTTTAGTCTGTGTAATTCTAAGTTCAGACAGTTTCGATGTTTAATTGGATTTGGGAATACTTTTGGGGGTAGTCCTGCAGAGGTAGTGATATTCAATCCCCCTCCCTTGATGGGAGGGTGTTAAGTTTACTGTCACCACTACTTGTGCAGGACTACCCAAAAATTTATGTATAAAGAGTGCGGCAGGCAATTTATAGAAAATCCACAAAACATGGTAGTCCTGTAAAGGTAGTGATACTATTTCATGGAGCTAACTAGGGAAGCATTATAATGATGGATAAAATACCATACTGCTCCAATGTGGTTCTCTATTTTTTTGGAAAAAGAAAGAGCTTTCCTGACTAATCTGGATATTCTTTGTCT
>PEAB01000033.1 GCA_002753395.1 Nitrospirae bacterium MYbinv3
CGCTGCCCGGCGACATCGTCCTCGGCAATGTGATGGGACAAGGCGCCGTCGATGTGCACGGCATGTTGACCATCGACCGCCCCTGATATCTTTATGTCCATGCTCCCCATGAGGCAAATCCCCCTTTGTCTCAAAAAGTATTTATACACTTTATGTTGTGAAAATGTTTAAATATTATACATGGTTGAGACAAAACTTTCAGGAGGCACACGTGGCTGAGATAGGGATCATTGGTGGCAGCGGATTTTACAATATCAGCGGGGATGCAACCCCTGAAGAGACCCGCTATGAATTGATTGGAGAAAAATCGGTAGATACGCCCTATGGCAAACCGTCTGACGTGTATAAGATGTTGAGGATTGCTGGAAGAGACGTGATATTTTTACCCCGTCACGGCACTGGGCATGGCATAGCCCCTCACAAGGTAAATTACAGAGCCAACATCTGGGGTTTCAAAGAGTTAGGCGTAAGCAGTATCTTTGCCATTGGGGCCACCGGCGGGATTAATAAGATCTTACTCCCAGGGGATATTGTGATACTGGATCAATTAGTTGATATGACAAAGGGTCGACCATCGACTTTTTATGAGGAGGGCGAGGTGTATCACATAGACTTCACGTACCCTTTCTGTCCGCAACTAAGAACTGACCTGATTGAGGTCGCAAAGACGTTAGGTTTATCTGTATACGACGATGGTATCTACGTATGCACGGAGGGTCCAAGACTTGAAACCAAACAAGAGATAAAGTTCTTCGCCTGTATGGGAGCAGATGTCGTTGGTATGACGGCAATGCCAGAGGCAGTGTTGGCACGAGAACTGCAAATATGCTACAGCACAGTGGCTGTAGTTACAAATCACGCTGCCGGTGTAACCCCTGCAAAACTGACTGTCACAGAGGTAAAAGACGCAATGGATAAGGCATACAATAAGTTGAACAGACTCCTTGCCGCTGCCGTTGCCATAGCAAAACCACAGCGAAACTGTCAGTGCAAGGACGCCCTAAAGGATGCCAAGGCGTAGGATATCATCAGGTATGGTTAATTGACAGCAGGTTAAGGTAAAATAGACAAATTAGGCATAAGACATATTGACGAGCAGTGTATTTTTTACTATAATTGAATAAAGTACAAATTAACATCTTAAGCATGGAGGAATGTAATAAGAATGATTTCTGTAACAGAGAAAAACACTGTATTGAAGGATAATATGGCAGTGGCGAGAGAGTTGAGAAGTAAGGATTTTTATGGAAGACTACTGACGTGGTTGTTTATGTTAACGTGTTTGCTGTCTTTCGTTACAGGAGATGCCTTTTCTCAAGAGGTTAAAAGCAGGAAGTTTACACAAAAGGAGATCGAAAAGATGTCAACTCAAAGGGCGGTTATCAAGACAAAGTTTGGCGATATTAAGCTCAAGTTCTTTCCAGAGGTGGCCCCTAACCACGTAAATAACTTTATAGAGCTTGCCGAGAAGGGTTTTTACAATAGCACAACCTTTCACAGGGTCATACCTGGGTTTATGATCCAGGGAGGCGACCCCAACTCTAAGGATCCTGATAAGTCAAAGCACGGTATGGGCGGCCCGGGTTATGCTGTTAAGGCTGAGTTTAACGACAAACCACACAAGAAGGGAACGCTCTCGATGGCGCGTTCACAACAGCCAGACAGCGCCGGAAGCCAGTTTTTTATATGCGCAGCGGATGCCCCGTTTCTTGATCGGCAGTATACCGTATTTGGTGAGGTTACAGAAGGGCTTGACGTGGTTGATAAGATTGTTAGTCAACCCAGGGACCCCAGGGATAATCCAAACGACAGGATAGAGATGACCGTAGAGATTATAAGTAAAATGGGATACACGGGTGCATAAGAAATTTATGGGTCGTCCTGTCATTGCCGTGCTCGACACGGCAATCCACAAGCTAATAGATTCCTGCTTTCGCAGGAATGACATATTTCCCCACGACTTTCTTATGCACCCGGATACACCGTAAACGCGTAAAAGTATGGGATGCGATCCTCTGCTTATAAAGACGGGGATCGCCCTCTCTTAATGCGTATTAGGGGAATAAGAAATGTCAAATAGATTTTATAATGAGCGGGTTTATAAATAATTACATAGAAATGTTGTAGATGAGTAGATGTTATGATGGGAGATAGTGTTCAATGATGAAGTGTTCAGAGAGAAGGGCTATGCTTAAAATATTTATGGTTGAAAAAACTTAACATATGCTAAAGACACAGAAGGATTGTCTGTATTATACTATAGATAAGTCTAGGCCGCTGCCGCCGGTTGATATATATGAGACGGCTGACCTGCTTGTATTTGAGATAGACCTGCCCGGTATTGAACCTGATGAGGTTACAATCAAGGTGATTAATGATACCGTAGTATTAGAGGGCGTCAAAAGAGAGCGCTCTGGCGGGCTTGGCTGCCGCTTTTTATGTATGGAACGTAGTTTTGAGAGCTTCAGGAGGGTGATAAAGATGCCTGTTGCGGTTAATGCCTCATACGGCAAGGCTATCTACTCTGGAGGCGTTGTAAAGATTACGTTTCCTAAGAGTGAAAATAGGGAAATTCTAATAAGAATAGAAAAGGAGTAATATAATTACCATGTCTGAGACTGAGAAAAAGGATGAAAAGGAACTAGAGATACCTAATACGTTGCCGGTGCTTCCCGTAAGAGACATAGTAGTTTTCCCTTATATGATATTGCCATTGTTTGTAGGACGAGAGAAGTCTATTAATGCAATAGATTACTCTTTGAACACAAACAGGATGATAATGCTGCTTACTCAAAAAGACCTCAACGTAGAAAACCCCGAACGTGACGACCTCTATGCCACAGGCACCGTAGGTTTGATCATGAGGATGTTGAAACTGCCTGACGGCAGAGTCAAGATCCTCGTTCAGGGTTTAACAAAGGCAAGATGCATAAACATTGTGGAAAAGGAAAACTTCTACGTAGCCGATATTGAAAAGATTGAAGAACGTAAACCTGACGTGATAACCCTAGAGATAGAGGCCCTTATCAGAACCGTCAAGGAGCAGATCGACAAGACGGTTTCCCTTGGAAAGACCATACTACCCGACATTATGATCGTAATAGAAAACCTTGACGACCCAGGACGTCTTGCCGATCTTGTAGCATCCAATATCGGCCTTAAAACAGACCAGGCACAGCACGTCCTTGAAATAGAAGACCCCGTTGATCGCTTAAAGAAGGTCAGCGAAATACTCAACAGGGAAATAGAGCTATTAATGGTGCAGCAGAAGATTCAAACCGAGGCACGCGGAGAGATAGACAAGACACAGCGAGAGTACTTTCTCAGGGAGCAGCTAAAGGCTATCCAAAAGGAACTTGGCGATATAGATGAACGCATGGAGGAGATCCGTGAGTTCAGAAAGAAGATAGAAGAGGCCAAGATGCCCGAAAAGGTTATGAAAGAGGCAGAAAAGCAGTTGAAGCGGATGGAGAAGATGCACCCCGACAGCGCAGAGGCCGCCACCGTAAGAACCTACCTGGACTGGCTTGTGGAGCTGCCGTGGTCTAAAGCCACTACCGACAACCTCGACATAAAGACAGCCAAAAAGGTGCTTAACGATGACCATTATGACCTTGAAAAGATAAAGGAACGCATATTGGAATACCTCAGTGTGATGAAACTTAACCCTAAGATGAAGGGGCCGATACTTTGCTTTATCGGACCACCTGGGGTAGGTAAAACATCCCTTGGTAAATCCATAGCCAGGGCATTGGGCAGGGAATTTGTCAGGATGTCTCTAGGAGGCGTTAGAGACGAGGCTGAGATCAGAGGGCACCGGAGGACCTACGTAGGCGCCCTTCCCGGCAGGATCATTCAAGGCATAAAGCAGGCAGGCACTAATAATCCAGTATTCATGCTGGATGAGGTGGACAAGGTAGGCACTGACTTCAGAGGCGACCCTTCATCTGCCCTATTAGAGGTGCTTGACCCGGAACAAAACAACTCCTTCGTTGATCACTATTTAGCTGTCCCTTTTGACCTGACAAAGGTGATGTTTATTACCACAGGAAATATCACCGATACAATACCAGGGCCGTTGCGGGACAGGATGGAGATCATCAACCTCTCCGGCTATACAACCGAGGAAAAGATGGGAATAGCAACTAATTATCTTATCCCTAAGCAGTTTGGTGAACATGGCGTAACAACTGAGATGCTGAAACTCACCGATACCGGCCTTGAACTATTGATCTCTCAATATACGCGGGAGGCCGGTGTAAGAAACCTTGAACGTGCAATTGCAAAGCTATGCCGCAAGGTTGCAAGACAGATTGCCGAGGGTAAGGAGAAAAGATTCTTTGTCACACACAAGAATCTCCACAAGTACCTCGGGGCGCCAAAGTATCTGCCAGAGGATGAGATCAAAAAAGATGAGATTGGTGTTTCAACAGGCCTTGCGTGGACAGAAAGCGGCGGAGATATCATTTACGTTGAGGCCATAACGATGAAGGGTAAGGGCGTTCTGACTATAACCGGACAGCTTGGCGATGTAATGAAGGAGTCAGCCCAGGCAGCCCTGTCATACGTCCGCTCCAGGGCCAAGGAACTAAAGATAGACGATGACGAGTTTTCAAAGCTGGATATTCACATACACGTACCAGCCGGGGCCATTCCAAAGGACGGCCCATCAGCGGGTATCACTATTACCACGGCGATAGCCTCAGCCCTAACCAGCATACCAGTTAGCAAGAACATTGCCATGACCGGTGAGGTAACTTTAAGAGGAACGGTGCTGCCAATAGGCGGATTAAAGGAAAAGACCCTTGCCGCAAAAAGAATGGGAATACAGAAGATTATAATACCCAAACGCAACGAAAAGGACTTTGACGAAATACCGAAATACATCAAGAAGGATATGGAATTTATCCTTGTCGAAACAATGGACAACGTGTTGGAAGTAGCACTCAAAAGGCCAATTAAAAGGAAACGCATCGTTGAAAAATCAACAACATCGGTTAGCTGATGGGGAACTTGCACTTATAAGTCACATCCGGCAGCGTTTTACAAAAAAAACTCAGGGTCTGCAAAAGGACTTAACAAAGGGTTTACCAAATGTCTTGATAGTTGGGATAGGCGACGACGCCGCTGTGTTTCAGAACAACAGCAAAGACGTCCTGGTTACCACAGACGCCATGATCGAGGGTGTACACTTTGATATGTCCTTTACCACACCCTTTCAGGTAGGGCACAAGCTGGTCACGGTCAACGTAAGCGATATATATGCAATGGCGGCGGAACCAGCCTACATGTTGCTGACCATTAGTATCCCCCCTGAGACGACTAAGAGAGAGGTGTCTCACAACTTTTCACATCAAGACTTTATCAATGGGTTTCTTGACGGTATTGATAGCGCACTATCCACCTATAATGTGGCGCTCATTGGCGGGGATATCACCTCATCAAGAGGCGGGATCAGCGTTAGTGCAACTGTCATTGGGTTTGCCACAACCCACGTGCTGAGAAAAGGGGCAGAGGCAGGCCACAGTATTTACGTCACGGGCAACCTTGGGGATTCAGCATGTGGATTGAAACTGCTTCAGAGGATCAACAGACCCGTGCGTATAGAAAATGGAGAGACGATTGACTCCCCGCTTCAGTGGCAGACCATGAAGCCGCTTTTATATAGGCACTTGATGCCTGTTGTCACCTCCCCTGTAGGCAGCATCAGGAGCGTCAGCCCCTCCCATCAAGGCAGGGGGAGTATCTTTAGTGCAATGATGGACATCAGCGATGGTCTATCGATAGACCTGAGACGCTTATGTGCAGAGAGTAATGTTGGGGCCGTGGTGTATGAGGCAAGGCTTCCCCGCTCCGTAGAGATGATTGAGGCTGCGGCTTTTTTGGGCTTTGATCCAACGACGCTTGCCCTGTGCGGCGGAGAGGATTACCAGATTCTCTTTACCTCATCTGAGCCTGTCTCTGGTGCCTGGTGTATAGGGGAGATTACAAACAGTGAGTTTGTGTTTATAGATACAGACAACAGACAGAGAGAAATGATAAAATGTGGTTATGAGCACTTCAAAGATTAAAACAGTATTTAAATCGCTTATGGGTCTTCAGGATTCGCCAATGAAGGTGGCCGTCTCGTTTGGATTTGGGACGTTAATAGCTTTCTCGCCCCTGGTGGGCCTGCACACGGTGTTGGTTCTCGTCACTGCCGTGGTTTTTAAATTAAACAAGGTGGCTGTGCTAACTGGGGTTTATATAAACAACCCTTTAACCTTTATCCCCATCTCTACGTTTTGTACATGGGTAGGGGTCAAGATATTAGGGATGGATGCAGCCAGCGTACACCTTGACTTTAGTAACCTTACGATGTCTAACGTAATGACTGTCTTTGGCTCGCTGTTGAGGCCTTTTATCTTGGGCTCAGCGTTTGTGGCAGTGATTGCGGGAGGTTTGTCCTTTTTTATTATATTATACATATTCCGGTTAAAGAATAGACTTCAAAAGACAGAGGCCGACAACATAGAGTCCGAAAAAACTCAAGATTGTCAAGAGATATAGGGTTCTTATCGTATGTCTTACGTTACGCTCGTAACCCTTGGATGCCCAAAGAACCAGGTAGACTCAGATCACCTGCTTAGGAGCCTAAACACAGAGGGTATCTACAACACCGATTCCATCGAGGACTCCGACATCATCCTCGTCAACACCTGCGGCTTCATCAATGATGCAAAACAAGAGTCTATCAACGAAATACTCAACCTGGCTAGTCACAAGGCAAACGGCAAAAAGCTAGTGGTCTTTGGCTGCCTCAGCCAGCGTTACAAGGACGAACTAACAGCCGAACTGCCTGAGATCGACGCCATTTGGGGCGTAGATAAGCAGGATGAGATCGTAGAGTACTGTAAAAAAATGACCCTTACCATGAAGGCCAAATACAACTCCCCCTCCACTAACCTCGTCCATGATTTATCTGCCATCCATGATCCTTCTGTCACTCCTGCACCACTTGTCATTCCTGCGAAAGCAGGAATCCATCATGCCGATTGGAATAGAGAAACCGCCCCATCCCCACTGTACGCGTATATAAAAATAGCCGAAGGCTGTAATCGTCCCTGTAGCTATTGCGTGATACCATCTATTAGGGGGTCGTTTAGGAGCGCTCCGGTGAGGGATATCCTAGCTGAGGCTGAGGCCTTCGTCAGGGCTGGCAAGAAGGAGTTGATCCTCGTTGCCCAAGACCTTACATCATATGGAAGGGACGTGGGGTATGACCTGCCACGTCTTATTAACGACATAGCGTCCATAAGCGGGGACTTCTGGATACGATTGCTTTACCTGTATCCAACGGCGCTCAACGATACCCTTCTTGATGCTATCAACGGACAGGACAAGGTGTGCAAGTACCTTGACATACCTTTGCAGCATTCAGAGGACGTAATCCTTAGCGCTATGGGGCGCGGGGGCAGCAGGACGCACTACCAGGAGCTTATTAGCAGACTACGCAGGGATGTAGCCAACGTCACCTTAAGGACAACCCTTATTGTAGGTTACCCTGGTGAGACACAAAAGGAGTTTGACGGCCTTAAGGCCTTTGTTATTGAGGCGGGTTTTGACTGTCTTGGCGTCTTTGTGTATTCGGATGAAGAGGGCACAGCGGCTTACCAGTTGACAGGCAAGGTCTCTGAGCGCATCAAGCAAAGGAGACTCGATGAGCTTATGTCAATACAGGCAAAGATATCCTATGAGAAAAACCAGCGCCACGTTGGCAGGCATTTTAGGGCAATTATAGATGAGACATCCGATGATTTCACAATAGCTCGTATGTACTGTCATGCCCCTGAGATCGATGGCAGCGTAGTTATCAGAGGGCAGCCTCCACTAAAGCGAGATGACTTTATAGACGTCTTGATAACCTCCGCACTCGATTACGACCTTGTTGGATGCTTAGCTTAACGTTCTTTGTAAATAACGTGCTAAGGAAGCTTACGGTACTCCACGTAATATTGTTTGTATTAACGCTTGTATCGACTCTCATTGCTGGTGTGCTTCAGAAGGGGATTAATCCCATTAACGAGCCAGCACGACTTTACGAGGGTTTGCCATTTGCCCTGACGCTCCTGACTATATTGATGGCCCATGAGTTGGCTCATTACGTAGCATCCATAAGGCATAATACGATTGCCACGCTGCCATACTTCATACCCGGCCCTTCCATTTTTGGCACATTTGGTGCATTTATCAAGATGAAGTCGCCCATAACCACACGCACTGCCCTGATAGACATAGGGGCGTCAGGTCCGATAGCTGGGTTTGTTGTCTCGGTAGCGGCTGTTGTATGCGGGTTGTTTTACTCGGACGTGGTTGAGATACATGAGGGGGCCGCCTTCACGTTGGGTGATTCCTTGTTGTTTTATATCCTTACGAAAATCATTGTTGGGACCCCGCCAGCAGGGTTTGACATACTGTTGAGTCCAGTTGCCTTTGCCGGCTGGATCGGTTTTCTTGTGACATCCTTAAACCTGCTCCCAGTTGGGCAGCTCGATGGCGGCCACATCGTCTATGCCATCGTAAATGACGTGCACACGTGGATATCTCGGTCGCTGATAGTGGTGTTGGGGTTAATGGGTATCGGTCTATGGGAGGGGTGGCTCACGTGGGCGGTCTTATTACTCGTCTTAGGGATACAACATCCACCGGTTTTGTTTAAAGACATCCCTCTGCAGCCATCAAGGAGAAAAACTGCCGTTATCTCCCTATCCATTTTCATCCTAACATTCACACCACAACCATTCAAGGCATTCTAACGGTAAAAAGAATAGAAGGGGGCGCTCCTCACCTAGTATTGTTGACTTAAGGCTGCGAAGATAAAAAATAAGGAGGGCTTTGCCTACTGACGCAGGGGTTCGCAACCCCCTCCCTAGACCCTCCCACAAGGGGAGGGGTGAGGCACCCCAGCTACAAAGAAGTCCCTTTGACCCCGTAAATATCAGGCGTTTTTACTTAAATTACACACAGACGCATATAATAATGCTTTAGTCAACAACATTTAAGCTTATTATGCCGTTGCATCTATACGGGACAGGATGGTTTTAGCGATTGTGTCAGGGTTGAACTTTGATATGAAGTCGTTGGCGCCGTATTTTTTAGACTTAAGGATGGAAGCTGAGTCGCTCAGTGAGCTGTGCAGAACCATGTAGAGGTCGGCTAACTTTGGGTTTTCCTTTATTCGTTTGGTGAATGTAAAGCCGTCCATGCCAGGCATTTCAATATCCGAGATGATCATGAAGAACTTATCTGAAAGAGGTGTATGTTCAACGGCCATATCTTCAAGCATTGTAAGGGCGTCAACGGCGCTTTCCATGAAGGTGTAGGTGACCCCTAGTTGGTCAAGAACTGATTGCATCATTATTCGTGCCGTCTTTGAGTCCTCAACTATCAGGATGTGGAACTGTTTATAGTCAAGCCCGGTTCTTTCTTTTGTCAGCGTTTCGGAGACATTTACATCGGCGCCAATTATCTCTGTCAGAATCTTTTCTATATCCAGGATCTGAACGGTTACCTCCTCCGTTAGAAATGTGAGGGCAGTAAGGTAGGTGGAGCTGCTTATGATGCCTGTGGGACTTTTAATCTCTTCCCAGCTCTTGTTGATGAGCGTATCAGGGGCGCTTACGAGGAACCCTTGTGTTGTTGTGCTGTACTCGCATACGATTACGTAACAGATAGTGTTTTTATAATCAACGGGAGGCAGTCCTAATACCTCTGAGAGGTCTATCACGATAATGGACTTACCTCTGAAGTTGATAGAGCCTTTGACAGCATAATGGGAATTAGGCATCTTTGTTACTTTCTTGGGACACTCAAAGACCTCGACGATCTTAAACACGTTTATTGCGTACAACTGCTCGTCGCTGAGATAGAAGGTCAGCATCTCCATCTGGTTGCCGAGGGATACGTTGGTCTGCCTCTGTACTTCTTCCATTAAGTCGCTCATGTTTTCACACCTCCTAGTGTTTCTGTTACCACTGTTATCATCTATATTAACAACTATAGTATGTGTATGCTGCTGTCTCCTAAGCTATATATATACTTTATAAATATTCTCATAAAAAAGTATAGTATGTATATGATGTGGGTGCATAAGAACAACATCGAAACTAAGATTATTTACGGGGGTCAAGGGGACTTCTTTGTAGCTGGGGTGCCTCACCCCTCCCCTTGTGGGTTGGTCTGAGGGGGGACAAAGTCCCCCCTTTCTAAAAACCGATGAAGTTATTATACACCCGATGATGTTAGCGAAAAGACGTTGAAATAAGAAAAGAGGGTGTGATAGCATAGCGAAGGGATATAAGTTGGACAAAGAGGCAGCATTGACCATTAGACAGCGTTACAGGATAGAGAGGGAGTTAAGCAGGAGGGATGGCACGATCATCTATGTGGCTACAGACCTGCATAAAAACCGCCCATGCGTTGTAAAGGCCATCAGCATGAGTAGAGAGGTTTACGACAAAAACGCCGAGTTCCTGAAACAAGAGGCAAAGACACTCTACAACCTCAACCACCCAAATATCCCCAATTTCGTAGACTTCTTCACCGAACTGACGGCTGCCGTGGCGACCTCTTACATCGTCCACGACTACATAGACGGCAAAAACCTGCAGGAACTCATAAACGAAGGCAGACACCTTACCGAGGAACAGATAACTACGTTGACCCGCTATATCCTCCATACGCTCAGATACCTGCACGCCTCCTCCCCACAGATTATCCACAGAGATCTAAACCCCACAAACATAGTCATCGACAACAGAGGTAAGCCACACCTGATAAACATCGGTGCGTTAAAGCCCAGCCTCCTCCAAGACCCGCTGCACTCAACGCCTCAACGGCCAGAACTCAACCCCTACACGCCGGAAGAACAACTCCAGGGGGCTGTCACCGCTGCGTCAGACATCTACACCCTAGGCCTGAGTATTGTCTTTGCACTCACTCACGTACATCCCAACGATATCCCAATCAGAGGACAGAGACACGACTTCAGAGGTCTCGTTAAGGTCTCCTACCGCTTGGCCAACATCCTTGACAAGATGATCCAACCCAACGTTAGGCACCGCTACCAGACCGCCAGCGACGTCCTAAAGGACCTAGACACCGCAACAGCAATGCCAACACACCATCTAGGCCCAGACAACAAGCAGGTAGCAATCGTGTTAACAGTCGTAGTACTGATATTAGCAGCCGGATTAGTTTTAATCAAACCCCTTGTGTTGGAGTTAGAAAACAGGCTCAAACAGACGAAAATTTACTCCAAGAGCTACCCCAAAAGCAACACAAAGAGCACCCCCAAGAGCGCAAAACCAGCCAAGAACGTCAATGTCAATCCGGTTATTATTACACAAAAGCAGACATACACGACCGGTGAAACAATACTTGTTAAGTACTCTGGCCTGCCAGGCAACGAACAGGATTGGTTGACTATAGTTGAAAGCAGTTCACCTACCAATTCCTACAAACAGTCGTTCTATACCAAAGGCCAGACTGAGGGGAGTTTAACATTCGAGGGCCTACCTCCAGGCGCTTATGAGGTGCGTCTTTATTACGACTGGCCAAATGGCGGGTATAATATCATCAGACGCCACAAGTTTAACGTACAACAGGTCAGCGCAGAGCGGACTCAGGCAGCACAAGACCAGATATACCAGGGCAAGAGAAACATCAAGGGCAGGCTCCTCTTTGACGGCGCCCCCCTGCCACAGCTTACAAAGGTAGAACCCATGTTCGGTCTTAGAAACTTGAGCAAGAACGTTGTTGAAAACCTGACCGTAAATTACTCAGATGGCCGCTTTACAATTCAAGACCTCCCGCCGGGGAGGATCGGGATGCGTGTGGATGTCAACGCCAACCTCGATAACCCTTTCTACTATCCAGGAGATATGATGGTGTGGTTTTTATTTAACGAAAAAAATACGTACACCGATGAGGTCGTAGTCAATCTTAAGCGGATAATACACCTAACAGAACCTCAGGACAACGCTTACGTCATGGAGAGCCGTGATGCCACTTGCTTAAACAAGACCCTCCTGCCCTCTCCTGTTGAGCTTAAATGGGAATCTCTCGGTCAAGGCGTCGTCTACAATATCAGGGTAAACCGGCTGGCCTGCGCCAACCATCACATGTTTGTTGCCACGGAGTTAACCGAAAGTGTCTCAGGCAACTCCGTGTCCTTAAGGCTTCCCCCAAGCGCTGAGAACGAATGTTACAGTCTTACCGTAGCCGGCAAGCGAAACGGCATCGAAATGGCCGTACTCTCAACCCACGGCAAGAGCAGCTACGGATGGGATTACCGCTTCAGGGTAGCAGGGAAATAGGATTTATGTGGGTGCATGAGAAACTCATGGGGTTTTAAAACAGGAAAAGAAGTACTGGAATAGTAATTGTCCCGTCTTCTGTGGATTTTTGGTATATCTTATGGCTTCCCGTATGTCTGACCGGCCTAAAACCTTCTTTTTCGAGTACCCTACAAAGCTCCTTGCTGCTTAGGGGAGGTATCTTACTCATTAATGATTAGTTCCAGCTCTTCCTTAATGACCTTGCTGGAGAAAAAAGGTATGTTATCAATTCCAACCACTTCAATATATCCCTCTGCTGCATCTTTAAGCATGTCTATTGCCTGTTCTATAGTATCCCCTTCAGTTGTAACATCCAGTTCAGGACAATAAACTACATACCCACCTTCCTCGGCTGGTATAAGTTCAGCGATAATCTGTATTTTTCTCATCATTTCACCTCCTGTTTCAACTCCGTCTTGAAATTCAGTCTTCTCCAAAGGTTCGAATACGCCTTAACTATATCTGGCTCGTATTATGGTATACATACGCCCTCCTTTCAACTCTGACTTATTATATCATAATTACCAATGACACCACTTATTAGATATAGGCTTGATATACAAAGCATTTAGTTTGACAATATCATGGTTCCATATGGTTGCCATAAAAACGTCTGAACCACGATTTAACGGATTAAGGGGTTACGAACCCCTGCGTCAATAGGGATTACCAGGATTAGTTAAAATCTTTTTCCTGTAAATCCTTTAATCTGTGTAATCCTATATCAGACAATCCCTATGTTTACTTAAATATGCCATTGTCAAATTCGGTAAATTTGATATAATAGAGCAGAGGGAAGTTAAATAAAAACGGTAAATTATTTGGTAGTCCTGCAGAGGTAGTGATATTCAATCCCCCTCCCTTGATGAGAGGGGGTAGGGGTAATGCTGTTGACTTAAGGATATAAAGATGCAAAAAAATAGAGAGGGCTTTGCCCTCCCTAGACCCTCCCACAAGGGGACTCGTCCCCTTGACCCCGTAAATGTCAGGCGTGGCTGCTAAAGATGTTACTTGCTATACATCAAGAATGCTTAAGTCAACAGCATTAGGGGTGAGGGGAGGGTGTTAAGTTTACTGTCACCACTACTTGTGCAGGACTACCAATTATCTTAAGCAAAGGAGGCAGTTATGAAAACTAATAGGTGGTTGTTTTTTTCTTCATTATCAGTGATGCTAACTTTATTGAGTCTTTCATTGCTATGTTCTAGCAGCGTTACCTATGCAGGCAGCGTCAGTCTGCCTCAGACGGGGCAGACGACAAGTTATTACTGGGGCGATGACGGCGCAGTCAGGGCTGGTGTAGCTTGGCCTATCCCTCGTTTCTGGGACTACGGCTCCGTGCCACATTGCATGAAAGACAACCTCACGGGGTTGGTATGGCCCAAATACGGTGATCTTGCCGGTGAAGGGATGTCATGGAGTGACGCACTGAAATATGTTGACAAGATGAACAGAGGCGAGGTGAACAACTTTGGCTACACTGACTGGAGGCTACCAAACATCAACGAACTTGAGAGCCTGATAAATGCCGGAGAGATTAGTACAGCAAGCTGGCTTAAAGACCAGGGTTTTATGGATGTGCAGCTTGGGCACTATTGGTCATCGACTACATATTTTAACGATACTAGCGAGGCATGGTCTGTTGACATACTCCTCAGCAATGTTGAACCAGGACGTAAGTCGTTCCCCAGTTACGGTGTCTGGCCTGTTAGAGAGGGAGACTCCGGCGATGCGCTTATCTGGGCAACCGGACAATACACCAGTTATGCCGCAGGCGATGATGGCGCATTACACAGAGGTGTGGCGTGGCCTGAACCTAGATTCACAGAAAACGTTAACAATACAGTAACAGATAATCTGACGGGGCTGAGTTGGACTAAAGACGCTAGTACACCCAACGTGTACGTGAAGATCAACGAAACAGAAATACTTAGTTGTGAGGGACCGCCTGCGAACTGGGAAAAGGCGCTTGATTACGTGAAGTGCATAAACAGTGCAAGATACCTTGGCCACAACGATTGGCGACTTCCAAACAGAAAAGAGCTTATGAGTCTAATCGACCGTCATGAAGCTTATCCTGCACTACCATTTGGACATCCATTTATCCATTTGAAGCAAGGGTATGCTACATCAACAACAAATGCAAGAACTCCAGGGAATGTTTGGGTTATGTATTTGTTTAGTGGTTTAATAGACGACTATACAAAGTCTGTCGGCTTCTTCGTTTGGCCGGTTCGCACACGAGAGGTTGGAAATGAAGGAGATATCTATACGTTGAAGGTTTCAAAACAGGGCACGGGCAGAGGGTATATTACAAGCTCAGACGGCAAGATAGGCTGCGGAGGAGCCTGCACTGCATCGTACACATCACCGGTAATATTAAAACTCACAGCAGCAGCCAGCACCAATTCAACTTTTCATGGCTGGGGGAGCGATGACTGTGTAGGGAGTGACCCAACCTGCATTCTTACTATGTCTGGTGACAAGGGTTTAAAGGCAACGTTCATTCTAAACCCATATGCCAAGAAGGTCAAGTATGATTTTGATGGCGATGGCAACAGCGACGTCCTGTGGCGCAGCTCATCAACGGGTGACGTCTATATGTGGTCTATGAATGGTACCAAGATTATAGAAAGTGACTTTGTTGTTAGAGACTTACCATTAGACTGGGATATTAAGGCAACGGGCGATTTCGATGCCGATGGTAAGAGTGATATCTTGTGGCAAAACACAAAAAACGGTGATGTTGCTATATGGCTCATGGAAGGGCGCACAATCAAGAACAGCGGGTATGCCAACAGAGGTATGCCGGCTGAGTGGATATATCAGCAAACAGGCGACTTCAACGGCGACGGCAAGAGCGATATCGTATGGAGAAACAAAAACACAGGAGACGTCTATGTCTGGTACGTGGATGGAACAAATATATCTGGCGGTGGTCATCTGGCTAAGGGTATGCCGTCGGAGTGGCTGCTAAAGGGCACAGGCGATTTCAATGGTGACGGTAAAAGCGATGTGTTGTGGCAAAACTCCACAAACGGCGATGTCGTTGTCTGGCTGATAAAGGCGGTTGAAGACTTTGACGGTGATGGCAAGAGCGATATCCTGTGGCAAAACATCTCATCAGGCGACGTAGTTACCTGGTTTATGAATGGAGGCAATACAGCCGGCGGAGGTTATGTGGTAAAAGAGGTGCCTAACAACTGGCAGATCAGCACCACCGGATATTATAGCAGTGACGGCAAGACCGACATCCTATGGCAGAACATTACAAATGGCGACGTCTACATGTATATTATGGATGGTCTAAAAGTTACTGAAGGGGGTTTTGTTGCAAACAATATCCCTAACGACTGGAAGGTGAAGTAAACTCTGTAGTAGTGGTGACAGTAAACTTAACACCCTCCCCTAACCCCTCCCATCAAGGGAGGGGGACTGAATATCACTACCTCTGCAGGACTACCGTTTTTCTTATGCACCCGTTTTGACATTTTAGTAATAAAAATGATAGATTAGTATAGAGTAAAATAATGACAATGGAGAGTGGGAATAACCCACTTTTTTATTTTAAAACGAGTAGATATAACGAACAAACATGATGATAGATAAGCGTCTAGGGCCTTTAGTACAAGAGGTAGCAAGAGGTGCGGGCGTCGATCTTGTTGACGTATCCCTTAAACTCACCGGAAGGAGAAAGGTATTGACGGTAACCATTGACTCAGGCTCTGGGGTTACCCTGGATGACTGCAGCAACGTAAGCAGGGAGCTCAGCATATTGCTCGACGTAGAGGACCTTGTGCCTGGTCAATACACGCTGGAGGTAACGTCGCCAGGAATTGACCGCCCTTTGAAGACAAAGGAGGACTATATTAGAAACATTGGCAAGCTTCTCAGGGTCGTTTCCAAGGAGAAGATAGGAAAACAGAGCTTTTTTCTTGGTAGACTTCTTGATGTAACGGATACTGTAATCCTTATTGAGGAGGAGAAAAAACAAGTGGAAATCCCTTTCGATAATATTTCAAGGGCACAAGTGGAGATAGAGATAAAATGAGCAAGGAACTCCGTTACATAATAGAACAGTTAAGCCATGAAAAAGGTATTACAAAGGACCAGTTGCGCTCAACTATAGAGTCGGCTATGTTAAGCGCCTTAAAAAAGAAGTTCTTAAGGAGTGAAAACGTTACCCTGATCATAAACCCTGACAACTATGAGATCACGGCATTCAAGATCAAAAACGTAGTCGATCAGGTTAAAGACAGACACTCGGAGATTGCCCTCAACGATGCCCTGCTCATAAGCGATGACGCAATAGTCGGAAGCATGGTTAAGGAACCTCTGGATATGAAGGACTTCGGCAGAATAGCTGCACAAACGGCCAAACAGGTTATCTTGCAAAAGGTGCGTGAGGCCGAAAGAGACGTCATCTACGATAAGTTCATTACTAAGGTAGGCACTATAGTATCAGGCACGGTGCTAAGAAGAGAAAAAGGGACATATTACATAGGGATAGGCAAGACTGAGGCGCTCTTGCCCGTTAAGGAAACCATTCAGAGGGAACATCTTAAGCTCGGCGACACCATACGGGCCTACATCAGTGAGGTTGCTATAACCTCTAAGGGGCCACAGATCATGCTATCAAGGACAGTCACGGAATTCGTCGTAGAGCTGTTCAGAATGGAGGTCCCTGAGATAAACGATAACACCGTCATAATAAAAGGCGTCGTCAGGGAGCCTGGCGAACGCACAAAGTTAGCCGTCTTTTGCAAAGACACCTCGATAGACCCAGTTGGCGCCTGCGTGGGCATGAAGGGGACTCGAGTGCAGACCATCGTAAGAGAACTCAGAGGAGAGCGCATCGACATAATCCTCTGGTCACCCGACCCACGCCTTTACATATCTCGCGCCCTGACCCCGTCTGAGGTCGATAAGATCGGTATCAATGAGGAAGACAAAACTGCTATGGCCGTTGTAGAGGACGCGCAACTGTCTGTTGCCATCGGTAAAAAAGGACAAAACGTAAAGCTGGCTATGAAACTCACCGGATGGGACATAGATATCATCAGCGAGTCAAAATACTCCAAGATGCGTCAGGAAAAAAATATCGATGACATATTTGAAAAACGTAAGGATTAAACACACCATATACAATTACCTCTCAAAATGACCACATACTTGGCAACATCATCCGCTTTAAGGCATTTACCATAGCGTTATGATGCTTGCCATCCCTCAGTATTATCTCTACTTCACCTTTCTTACAACAGGTTTGCTAATAGGTTCGTTTCTTAACGTGTGTATACACAGACTCCCCTTAAAACTATCAATAGTAAGACCGCCCTCACATTGCCCAAACTGCAACAAACCCATTGCGGCGTGGCAGAATATACCGCTTATTAGTTACCTGGTGCTCAGGGGCAGATGTCACTACTGCGGGCTAAGGATCTCCGTGCGATATCCCTTCGTGGAGTTGCTCAACGGCTTATTCTATGTCTTTACGTTTCATAGATTTGGACTGACATCTTATAGCCTGTTTTACGTTATCTTGCTTTCTGCCCTGATAGTTATAACCTTCATAGACATAGACCATCAGATCATCCCAGATGTGATAACCATCCCCGGTGTGATCTTAGGTTTGGCGGCTTCAGCCTTTATCCTTCCCGATCCATACGCCTATAGCAGGATGTTGGGACTTGGCGGCTCTGTCACTGGATTACTTACGGGTGGGGGGATCTTTTACATCATAGCAGTAGTTAGTAAGGGCGGGATGGGAGGAGGAGATATCAAGCTCATGGCCATGCTTGGTGCAATGTTTGGCTGGAAATACGTCCTGATGACCATATTTATTGGCAGCTTCCTAGGCTCCGTTTACGGTCTTGCGCTTATAGCGCTCAAAGGCAAAGACAGAAAAACAAAGGTACCGTTTGGTCCCTTTCTGGCGGCTGCCGCTGCTATGGTACTCTTTTACGGTAGAGAAATGCTAGAACTTTATTTGGGAGCAGGATAAAAAAATGAAGGCCGCTATATCTTTAGACCCTGAATTGATCTATAATCCTTTGTAAGTCAACGGATAGCTGTGCCAGATCTGCTGCGGACTGGGCAATCTCGCCGGAACCTGCCGATGCCTCGTTTGATATATCTGCCACGGCTTCTATGTCTTTTTGGATGGTGTCTGAGACCGAGGACATCTCCTCGGTGGCTGTGGCTATGTTATGCACAAGACCTTTTAGATCCTCCACGCTCTGAACGATATCCCTTAACGAATTGCCTGCCTTCGTAACGTGTGTTACACCTGTATGTACTTTCTGTGTAACCTCATCCATGGAATTCACTGTGGATTTAACCTCATTCTGTATGCTTCCAATCATTTCGCTTATCTCCGATGTAGCCTTAGATGTGCGTTCGGCAAGTTTTCTTACCTCGTCAGCCACTACTGCAAACCCTCTGCCCTGCTCACCAGCCCTTGCTGCCTCAATAGCAGCATTTAAGGCAAGCAGGTTTGTCTGATCGGCGATATCCTTAATAACGTTTATGATATCGCCGATCTTCATGGAGCGGTCACCGAGGGAGGTTACAAATTGTGAGGCTTCCTCCACTGTTCCTGCAATTGCTGTAACCATCTCCACGGATTGGTTTACTATATTAGCGCCACCTGTTGCCATATTTGCAGTGGCCTCAACGGACTTGGATATTGTGGATGTGTTTTGGGCAATATCTGCTGCTGTTTGCGACATCTGAGTTGCTGCCGTTGCAATCTGAGAAGAACGGTTTGCTTGCTCGTTGATACCCCTTGACATCTGGCTTGAATTTGAACTGAGCTCCTCGCTTGCAGTTGCAATGCTCTCTGCTGAGGTCTTGATTGTAGAGATCATCATCCTGATCTTTTCCACCATCTCTTTTATGGCAGTTAGGAGCTTACCGATCTCATCCATGCAATCAACCTCTATCTCAACGGTGAGATCCCCCTGTGTCACTTGCCTCATAGTCTCCACACCTTTGACAAGAGGGCGTGTGTTAAGGCGTGATATAAATAAGGAAAATCCTATAATAAAAGCAAAACATATAACAGTACCTATAAATATCTTAATTTTAAGTCTTGTCATCTGCTTAGTTATGTCGTCAATGTAAACGCCGGTTCCTATAATCCATCCCCATGGCTTAAACAGCTTTACGTAAGAGAGCTTTGGGATTGGTTTGGGTTCCCCAGGTCTTGGCCACATATAATCGACATATCCCTCGCCATCCCTCTGAGCAACCTTTAGAAACTCCATAAATAAGTACTTTCCATTTGGGTCTTTGTTTTCCTTGAGGTCTTTACCGTCAAGTTCAGGTTTGATCGGATGCATGATCATTTTTGGCTGGATATCGTTTATCCAGAAATACTCTTTCTCCTTATACCTGAATTTGCTCACCCGTTTTTTAGCCCTCTCTTGTGCCTCCTGCAGGGTAAACTCACCTTTAACGGCACGTTCGTTGTATTCTTCTATGAGGTTATAAACAACGTCTGTTAAGCTCTTAAGTGTATTGAGCTTCTCATCAACCATATTTTTCCTGGTAAGCGGGAAAATATAAAAGACAATAGCCATCAAGATGACAAACAGCGTCAGTACCGATATACTTATACTCTTCCAGAACAGTGGCCAGTCCTTAAATCTAATTATATTCATTTTTCCTTATCCTTATCTTATGAGCATTAATCGCTAATAATTTTACACCAATATGCTGTAGAAAATCAATAGTCAGAGCGCTAAAAGGGGTACCTCTGCTCCCCCTCAGACCTAATGCTGTTGACTTAACGGCTGTGAAAATAAAGAAGGATGGCTTTGCCTACTGACGCAGGGGTTCGCAACCCCCATCCTAGACCCTCCCACAAGGGGACTAGTCCCCTTGACCCCGTTATATTCCATTGTTCCCTTTCAACGAACGTAAGTCGAGGGCAGCCCCAAACTTGCTGAAGAAGGAGAAAAATCTATCAAAATCAACGCCCCAGTAAATCATAGCACAGGACATAGGAGCACCTTTACCGCCGTTGAGTCCATTGACAAGAAACTTCAGCCGCGTATCGTAGAGGAAGCAAACACCAGAGGCTGCCCCAAAGACATACCTCTTCCAATGACCTGTATTGGTTGCCACAGGGACGAGCGCCAAAACCTCCGAGTTATACATTTGATTTGCGTATGCACATCGAAGCAACCATTCTTTAATGGATGTACCCCGCACTTTGTCGACCCCGTAAGGTGGGTTTACGTAGATGGTAGGGAAATCCCAACTCTCTTTCAGTCCATCAAGGTGGGGAAGTCTATACTCTGTGCCCGCCTGTACAATCGAATATTCATTGGAGCATGGGTCGAGGGCTATCTGTCCGCCAAAAAAACTGCGCACTGCTTCAGCATATTTCTTTGGTGTCCCCCATTCTTGACTCTGCGTGTTAAGAGATCGTCCTGCTGTCATGGATTAATCTCCTGCCAGTTTTTACTTTTTAGGGTCTGCTCCAAGGCACTTAATTCACAAATTGCAGACGGCTGACTATTCAATAAATTCTCGGATCTTCTTTATTTTTCATGGTAATTATGTTTTTAAACTTTCTGGATTCCTGCTTACCCCTGTTCAAGCCAGGGGCAGGCTGTTGAATTACATACTTGGAGAACACCTATTACTATCATTCCCACGAAAGTGGGAATCCATGTTTTGGAACCATAAAAATAAATTTACCATGTTTTTTTAGGTTATACACTTTAACATAAGTGTTGCAAAAAAATACACTGTAATGTAGAATAAAAGCCGTCTTCTGACAGGTGTTTAATATCGAAAAAGGTAGGTTGATGGTGTGAAGCTAACTATACCAGAGAGTCCTGAAAGCAAGAACGAAGATAAAGAGATACTAAATGCACAGATAGATAAATCTTCCTCTTATAATCGCAATCTCTTGATGCTAACATTAAGCATTTTAGCTTACGTCTTCACAGTTTGTACCTCTACTACCGATGTACAGTTGTTGATGCCAGGAGGCACCGTCAAACTTCCCGTTTTAACCACTGAGATACCGCTTTTATTGTTCTTTAAAATAGCTCCGATACTCATTTTTATATTACATCTGAACCTTTTTATCAACATATATTTTCATTCCAGAAAAGTAGCACGTTGGGTGATCTATAACGCCAATAAAGAATCGAAAGATGTTTTTTTGCCTCCATTTATTTTCAACTATCGTAGACTACATGCAGGCAAGAAAATATCTATATACTTACTTGATCTCATTATCTGGATTTTATACTGCATGTCGCCAGTTGTTGTTTTAGTATGGATTGCATCAAGATTTTTGCCTTACCACGATAACGCAATAACTATATTTCACAAAGTAGTAATAACAATAGACTTATGTTTGATACTAATATTTTGGCCTATTGCTTTATACTCCAGGATAGAGGATGATTCAGTAAAAAGGTTTTTACTAATTAGGGATTTTTTTAAGCCATATATGAACATTGTCTTTCAAATAATATTATGTTTTTTTGTGTGGTTTCTAATCATTATTCCTGAGACAAGGTCAACGTTAGATTCATTGATGCACCGCAATCTGGATGTAATTGATAAAGTATTATTGAATAAAACTGTAAGTGATGTGATAATTCAGCGTTATCTGGCAATGGGTAAAACTAAAAAAGAAGCTGGGTTTGATTATGCAGAAGGATTGGATTTGAGAAATAGGGATTTAAGATTTGCTGATCTTAGTTTCTCTACCTTAATGAAAGCTCGTTTAACTAATACTAACCTCCAAGGTGCGAATTTATCTTTTGCTAACCTCCAAGGTGCGAATCTATATTCTGCTAACCTCCAAGACACAGATTTGACTACTGCTAATCTCCAAGGTGCTTATTTATATACTGCTAACCTCCAAAACGCTGCTTTATATTCTGCTAACCTCAAAAGCGATGATTTATCTTCTGCTAACCTCCAAGGCACTGATTTATCTAATTCTAATCTCCAAGGTGCGAACTTACATCTCACTAACCTCCAAGGCGCTTTTTTATCATATGCTAACTTCCAAGGTGCTGACTTATCATTTGCTAACCTCCGACGTACTGATTTTGCTTCTGCTAACCTCCAAGGTGCTGATTTGTCTTCTGCTAACCTCCAAGGTACTTATTTAAACGATGTAAAAATAGAGGGTGCTTATATAGATGGAGCTAAATTTGATTGTTTTAGTTTCGATAGAAACTTATTAAACGATAATGTTTATAAAGATATAGAGATTGATGAAACTGTAAAAAGAGAGCAATATTTAGAGGACTTTGAAAAAATCTTGATTAAGGGTGCTTTAGAAAAGTATATAAGAGAAAAGTGCGGTAACTTTAATAAAGCGTCAGTGATGAAAATGTTGGATGCAGTTAATAAGAATAAAGTACTTGAAGAGTTTACAGAAGTAAGAAAGCAGCTTGCATGTGAAGACTCTGATGTTGCGAAAGGGATATTGAGACAACATAAGTACAGAGACCTAGAAATCGGTGATGAGATTCGTAAACATATGCAGGTAACCTGCAAAGATATTTACGAAAAAATCAAACCTTATTTAGTGGAGATTGATAAAATGAGTTAGGGTTACTGCCTTAAGCTAATGATATCACCCCACGCCTCCCAAGATATTATGGGGTCAAGGGGACTGGTCCCCTTGTGGGTGGGTCTGAGGGAGGGCAAAGCCCTCCCTTTTATATGTCAATCATTGCGAATACTTTCCATTCATGATAAAATGAAGGATGGTTAGATACTATCTGGTATTGTTTTTGATAAGCGCAGCGTTGCTTATTGCCGTTATAGCTGCTATGCAGTCAGGCAGCCTTGGCAAGATCGCCATGAACTCAAAGGACTCGTACATGGATACAGTCACTATCGCTCACAGCGCTGACAACACTATCAAATGGCGTGCCAGTGTCAGCAAGGTACAATTGACTGAGAACGAAAAAAAGGCTAAAATGAAAGATATAACCGTTAGACTCACAGACGGTGGTTTTGTGATTAACTCTGCAAACGGCACTTACGACATTATCGGAAGTACGTTTAACCTCGATGGCGAGGTTGTGGCCTCAAATAAAGACTATGAGATAAAATCTAAAGATATAACATGGGACTTTAAACAACAAACACTAAAGTCAGATGCCGGTGTCACACTCAAGGGGAGCAAGATAACCCTAAGCGCTGACTCATTCAGGGCAAACAAAGGAGAGCTAATTGATCTTTACGGGAATGTCACGGTCGTCATTAACTAAGAGAGTGATTGTTTCAACTCTCCTTATCGGTATATTACTTCTAAATGCAACCCTAAGCTCAGAGGCAGTTGCTGAAAACACGGCCAAAGACAAGATTATCCAAAGTGATAAGGACACACCCCTGATAATTACAAGCAAGAACCTCGTTGCCGATACAAAAAAGAAGACCGCAATATTTACAGGCTCGGTCAAGGCAGTAAAGGGTGAGACAACCTTCTATGCCGATAAGATGGTGGTCTACTACACCAGCGACGACAAAAAAGTCGACCGCATAGACGCAACAGGCAATATAAAGCTCGTTAAGGAGGACAGCGTCATCACAGCGGAAAACGCCATCTACACGGCCAAGGACGAAAGCGTCGTCTTTACGGGAAATCCAGAGGCCAGAGACAGTAAAAACCTCGTCAAGGGGACTAAGATGACCTACTTCCTCAAGGAAGAATACTCAATAGTTGAAAACAGCAGCGTATTCATAAAAGACAAAGAAAAATGAACACAGTAACGGTCACAGGACTGAAGAAAAAATACTCAAAGAAGACCGTCGTTGAAGACCTCAGCCTGACGCTCAGAACCGGTGAGATCGTTGGACTGTTAGGGCCTAATGGCGCCGGTAAAACCACCACCTTTCACATGATCACAGGTATAATCAGACAGGATCACGGGACAATATATCTCAACGACCAGGAGATTGGCAGACAGCCAATGTATATGCGTGCCAGACAGGGGATAACGTATCTTCCTCAGGAGACCTCGATATTCAGAAAGTTGAGCGTTAAGGACAACATATGTGCCGTCCTTGAGCTTAAGGGCAGAGACAAGACAGAGATCAACAACACAGCCGATCAGCTTCTAAACGAGTTTAAGCTCACACACCTGTCCTCAAGCTACGGATATACCCTCTCAGGCGGCGAGAGACGCAGGACTGAGATAGCCAGAGCCATTGCAACAGAACCAACCTTTATCCTCTTTGACGAACCCTTTACAGGCATCGATCCAATCGCTATAATAGAACTAAAAAAGATGCTGCTGTATCTCAAAGACAGAGGATTAGGTATCCTAATTACTGACCACAACGTCAGAGATACCCTTTCTATAACAGACAGGGCGTATATAATAAGCCAAGGCCGGGTATTAGATGAAGGCACACCAGAGAAGCTAATAAACAATCGCACCGTCAAGCAAGCGTATCTAGGAGAGGAGTTTACACTATAATGGCACTTGAAACCAGATTAGAAGCCAGACTGTCGCAAAAACTTATACTGACCCCACAGCTTCAGCTGGCGATAAAGCTCTTACAGCTTCCACAGTTGGAGCTGACTCAGGCCATCAACCAGGAGTTGATAGAAAATCCATTCCTTGAGGAACAGACCGAGGAAGTCACGCAGAGCGAAGAGATGGTTCAAGAAACACCAAGCAACAATGAGAAAGGGGACTCGGAAGTAACGATGGATACCTCTTTGGCTACATTTTCAGTGGATGAGTATTTTGAAGAAAGAGGCAGCGATGGCCGTGACCTAGGCTACTTCAACAACGGTATGGTAGAGAAACCAGGCTTTGAGACCTTCTTAAGCGCCTCCTCAAACCTGACAGACCATCTGAAATGGCAGTTGAGATTTACTAACGCCTCAGACGAAACCAGAGAAGCTGCCGAGATGATAATAGGCAACATAGATGACAACGGCTACCTTTGTGCCACAATCGAGGAGCTTACCGATCTGCTCAACGCCTCTCCCTCACTAGTGCAAAGGGCCATTACCCTAGTTCAGACCTTTGACCCATACGGGGTAGGCGCCAGAGACCTTCAGGAATGCCTCTTGATCCAGATAAGACTTTTAGGACTTGAAGGCTCCCTTATAGAACACATCATACGCAATAACCTCGCAGACCTTGAAAAAAAGAAGTATCAGGTCATAGCAAAACAACACTCGGTTAGTATAGAGGATGTAATGGCAGTTGTAAAGATAATCGAGGGACTTGAACCAAAACCAGGCAGAAACTACTCGAATACACAGGTATCTTACGTAGCGCCAGACGTCTTTGTCGAAAAGGTTGATAACGAATATAGAATTATCCTCAACGACGAAAACATACCCAGGATACGGATAAGCAGTATGTACAAGGAACTCTTACATAACAAGAAGGCCTTTGACAAGGTAGACAAACAGTTCCTTATAGATAAATACAAGTCAGCCCTCTGGCTTATGAAGAGTATCGATGAGAGGAACAAGACCATCTACAGGGTAACGGAGAGTATGCTAAAGTTTCAGGTAGATTTCTTTGAAAAAGGCGTGCAATTCCTTAAACCGCTGAACCTGAGATTCATAGCCGAGGATATAAACATGCACGAAAGCAACATAAGCCGTGTAACCTCAAACAAGTACATTTCGTGTGCTCACGGGATATTCCCGTTTAGGTATTTCTTCAGCAGCTCTCTCAGCAGTCAAGATGGCAGCGTTTCGTCAACGTCGGTCAAAGAGCTTATAAGGAAAATAATATCTGAGGAGGACAGGAGAAACCCGTTGACAGACCTGAAATTAGTTGAGATATTTAAGAACAAGAATATAAAGATTGCCAGAAGAACTCTGGCAAAGTATAGGGAGGAGTTAAAGATTCCATCACATACAAAAAGAAAAATGGCAGACTCGTAACCACTATAATCATGTAGAGAACGTTTACCAATTTGCATGTAATCAAATAGAAATTAAGGAGGTATTATGAATATAACTGTATATGGAAGGAACTTTGAGGTCACAAGTGCAATCAGAGAATATGCCGAGAGCAAGTTAAAGAAGTTTGACAAGATCTTATCTAACGACTTTGACGCAACAGTAACCCTCGAGGTAGAAAAACACAGCCACAGGGCTGAAGTGCACATTAAGGCATATGGAATGATCATACAGGCTGAGTCAATAACGGCAGAGATGTACTCCTCCATCGACGAGGTGCTTGAAAAACTCGACAGGCAGATAGTAAAACATAAGGAGAAACTGTCCTCTAAACGCAAAGGCCATACAAAAGACACAACCTTGACCGAGCTTACTAAACACAGTGGTGAACCAAACAACGTCATCAAGCGGAAGCGTTTTGATATGAAACCAATGCCTCCTGAGGAAGCTGCCATGCAGATGGATCTGCTCGATAAGGGTTTCTACGCGTTTACAAACCAGCAGACCGGAGATATAAACGTTATCTACCGGAGAAAAAACGGCGGCTATGGCCTCATTGAACCTAATAAGTAACACTGATTGTACTGATTGTGAGGTTAGATGAACCTTAAGCCATATGTTATTATAGTGTCGGGTCTCTCTGGTGCGGGCAAGACGGTTATGCTCAGAACACTTGAGGACAACGACTACTTTTGTGTAGATAACTTACCCTCATCTCTGATAGACGAGTTTCTGGCCATAACCTCTGCAAATGCAGAAACTAACAAGATCGGTATAGGCATAGACATCAGAGAGAAGGACTTCTTGAGAGACGTAGATAGGATTATCCATAAACTGAGAGAGAAATACAACTTAAACGTAGTGTTTCTTGAGGCAGAGACGGATATCCTAATACGCCGGTATAAAGAGACGCGAAGACCGCATCCCTTAATGCAGATGGCCAACGGCGATATATACAAGGCCATCGACCTGGAAGCAGAACTTCTTAAGTCCTTGAGAGATGAGGCAGACATAATAACCGATACCTCTTACTATTCACCACACCAGCTGCGACAATATATAGCATCAAGGTTTGGTGGTCTTGCCTCAAATGCCTTAAGGCTTACGCTGATCTCATTTGGGTTTAAATACGGCATACCACAGCATCTAGACATGCTTTTAGATGTACGGTTCCTGCCCAACCCCCATTTCGTTGAAGGCCTAAGACCTCTAACCGGTAGGGACGAACCAGTTAGATCCTTTGTCCTTAATAGCAAGGACACCATAGAATACCTTGCAAAGATAGAAGACCTGTTGAACTTTCTCATACCCAAGTACATTAAAGAAGGTAAGACTACTCTTACTATAGCAGTAGGGTGCACTGGCGGAAAACACAGGGCACCGGCTATAGCTGAGAGGTTCGTAGATTTTATAAAACCCCATAAGATAGCAGTAGAATTAATACACAGGGACCTGTAGTTGGCAGTATAAAGGTTTCCACTTGCTTGAAGACTACTCTCTACACGCATATCAGGAAGCAGCCCGCTTTTATAGATTCCTGCTTACGCAGGAATGACAAAATATATGCAGGGATGTCAAATATTGCCAAGTATGACAAGTATTGCCAGGGATGACAGTTTAGGATGTCAGTGGTGAATATTACCGGTTCTGATGAGTCATTGGTTATCTCTGTAAGAGATGTTCATAAGACATACGGTCAGGTTATGGCGGTCAGAGGGATCTCGTTTGATGTAGAGGGTTCTGTCTGTGTCGGTCTTCTGGGACCTAATGGGGCGGGTAAGACAACCCTGATGAAGATGATCTACGGCAAGTCTTTACGGGATCAGCGTCAGGACAGCCACATATCCGTTTTTGGCTATGACCCTATGTACGACGCACTGAAGATAAAGAGCATCTGCGGCGTTGTACCGCAGGATGATAACCTCGACGTCGAACTCAACGTCTTTGAAAACCTGATGACGTTTAGTAAGTTTTACGGCATCAAGCGTAGGGCGGCGACAGAAAGGATCGATTACCTCCTTGGCATAATGGAGTTGTCTGACAAGAGGGAGGCCAAGATCAAGAGCCTCTCTGGCGGGATGAAGAGACGTCTCATCATAGCCCGCGCCCTTATCAACAACCCGCGGCTGCTGATCCTTGATGAGCCTACAACCGGGCTTGACCCCCAGGTGCGCCATTTCCTTTGGAATAAACTCAGGCAGATGAAGGAAGAGAACCTGACCATCCTCCTTACGACACACTACATGGAAGAGGCCTTTCAACTGTGCGACAGGCTCATCATAATGAACGACGGGGAAAAGGTCGTACAAGGCGCTCCCAACGACTTGTTGCGGCAAAACATAGAGAGGTTCGTCCTAGAGCTTCGTCAACCACAGACCATACAAAAACTCAAAGGGCACATAGATACCCAAAAGCTCAGGATGGACAACGCCCACGGTACGGTACATTTATACAGCGACAGCTTGGAGATCCTTCAGGACGTCGTAAAGACACTCCACAATGACGAGTATCACCTTCGTCAGGCAAATCTGGAGGACCTCTTTCTCAAAGCCACTGGGAGGGCACTAAACGAGGCGCAGTAATCAATCCTCAATTGAGACAATTGGACTTACCTCAGACGAATGGAATGTATCCGTTGATTAAATTAGAAGACATTAAGATGAGCGGGTACTTAATAACGTCAGTGAATATTGGTATAATAAAAAAATGCCAAGGAAAATCAGAGAACTTGTCCACGATTTAAAAGACTCTGGTTTTTATGAAATCTCAGGCGGTGGTAAAGGTTCGCATCGGAAACTTACTCATGCCAGATATGCCGGAGCAGTAACCCTTACTGGAAAGTCCGGTGATGACGCCAAGGCTTATCAGAAAAAACAAGTAAAACAGGCCATAGAGGCGGTAAAGATATGAAAAAGATTGATCAGTATCATAAATGGGTTGAGTGGAGCGAAGAAGACCAAGTCTATATTGGAATGTGCCCCGATTTGATAACCGGGATACACGGTGACGACCCTGTGAAACTATACAGTGAGTTATGCGAAATCGTTGAAGATGTTATCAACCATTTCGAGGCAGAAGGACGCAAACTGCCTGTTGCCAGAACTCGCCCTATGCAAAAGGTCGTATGAAGTTAGACGGCAAGACATCGCAGGATGGCGATGTCATCATGCCGCCGTCGCTTGCAAAGCGTATCTTTGCCGTCTGGTATCGTCACATGCGCGTGTATACAAAAAACATCTTTAGCAACGGCTTTCCACCATTTATCGAACCGCTTATATTTTTAAGCGGCATAGGGCTGGGGCTTGGGAAGTATATCCCGCAGATGGGCGGTGTCAGTTACGCTGGTTTCTTAGCGCCTGGGCTTTTGGTGACCACCGCCATGTTTACGGCGGCCTTTGAGTGCTCCTTTGGCACCTTCATACGTATGGAGTTCAACAAGGTTTACGACGGGATGCTTGCCGCCCCTATAAGCGTTGAAGACCTCCTCGTTGGTGAGATCCTGTGGGCGGGGACAAAGGGATTTTTTTTCTCTTTTGCAGTCCTGTGCATTATCATAGCCTTCGGGATCATGCCAATCTCTTACAGCATCCTGGTGCCGTTTGTGGGGTTTCTGACGGGGATGATGTTTGGCGCCCTTTCGCTTTTTGTAACGTCTTACGTTAAGGTGATCTCGTACTTCAATTTTTACTTTACGGGGTTTCTCTCGCCTATGTTTTTCTTCTCAGGCGTGGTGTTTCCCATTGAGAACCTGCCAGCGCCATTGATTGCCTTTGCCGAGGTGCTGCCCCTGACCCATGCGGTTCGTCTGTCGAGGGCATTGTGCTTCAGGAGCTTCAACCCGTCTCTACTTCTGGATATGGGGTATATGGCTGCTTTTACAGCAATCGTTGGCTGCCTTGCCATTAACCGTCTGAGGCACAGGCTGTTGGATTAATAAGAAAGGCAAAAAAGGGGGAGCTTTGCTCCCCCTCAGACCTAATGCTGTTGACTTAAGGATGTAAAGATGCAAAAAAAATAGAGAGGGCTTTGCCCTCCCTAGACCCTCCCACAAGGGGACTCGTCCCCTTGACCCCGTAAATGTCAGGCGTGGCTGCTAAAGATGTTGCTTGCTATACATCAATAATGCTTAAGTCAACAGCATTACCCCTCAGCCCCCTCCGTAAGGGCACCCCGGCCACAAAGAAGACCACTTGACCCCATTAAACTCCCCATGAATTTATATGAAACACCTCACGTTTTTCACTCCATGTTTTTCCTCTTGAGCAATACAAACAGCCTATTGAGCCTCTTTCAATGGGGTCGGTACAAATCTCTTCAAGTTCTGGGAACAATACACGTTGAATTTTTCCTAATAGCCATGATATTCTCTCTCTTAACATGATGCTCTCCTTATCGATTTAAGTTTGGGAGACTTATTTTATCATAAGGAGAGCTAAAACTTCTTTCGTTTAGGAGTTTTGCAAGAGGCTCAAAAGTATAATTACCATGAAATATAAGGAAGATACTAAACCTCTTTGATTGTGGTAAAATGTTTAATGGCTATAACTGTATGGTTTAACGAGAGCTTTTCGAGTATCTACAATGTCATCTCAGACATTAGAGAGGCTGATACGAAGGGGTTGTTTCACATCCTGTGCTCACACAGAAACCCTGAATTTCTTGGTATCGCTGCGTCCCATGTGTCAGCGGTAGAGCCTTCTGGTGTCACCGGTGAGGGATATGTTGAGTATTGTTTGGAGATGTGTAAGAGATATGAGGTTAAATTATTTCTACCTACACGTGGGGCAATAGCGCTTGCGCAGCGGTATGTCGATTTTATCGCAATTGGTACAAAGCTCCTGAGTTGTGCAGACAGCAATACGTTGGACATAATCAATAACAAGGCGAGGTTATATTCTAACATCGATCCTGCTATCGTGAACATACCTGATTACAAGACTGTCACGACGGTTAGTGAGTTTGAAGAAGCGGTCGGGTGGTTAAAGGAGCGGCACAGCAGGTTGTGTCTAAAACCTTCTGTCTCGGTACATGGCATAGGGTTTAAGATACTCGCTAACAACATAACCGAGTATGATTGCGTCATGTCAGACACTGGTACAAAGATAGGAATTGAGCAGATGCAGGGGGCGCTTAAGGACAAGACGGTTTTTAAGGAACTCATGGTGATGCAGTACCTGGAGGGGGCGGAGAGGAGCATTGACTGCCTTGCCGACAACGGGTCATTGATACGGCTAGTCATCAGGCTTAAGTCAAGTGAGCTTAGCTACATACAGAGGTTTGAGCACAACCCTGCTTTAACAGAGATTGCTAAACGGCTCACTGCCGCGTTGAGGTTAAATGGCATCTACAACATTCAATTCAAGGACAGCGGCAGTACACACTACCTCCTTGAGATAAACACACGTATGAGTGGGGGGCTCCACTACTCAACCCTTTCTGGATTGAATATTGCGTACTGGGCACTCTGCCTTTTCTCAGGACAGTGTACGGAGTCAGACATCCCTTCCCCTAATACAGGGTTAAAGATAGCAAAGATACCTGCAGCTGTAGTTTTAGGTATGTGACATAATTATAATAGGCATAATATTTACAACTATTAGGATTAAGAATGATGGGGTCAAGGGGACTGATCCCCTTGCAGGGGGGGGCTGCCGCCCCCTTCTTTTCCAGATGAATTGCCCTGATATATCATATCTCGATACAGAACTCTGCCCCGCCTTCTATATTCCTTACCGTCAGTTTTCCTTTCATATTGTTCTCTATTATCGCTTTAGACATGTATAAGCCTATGCCTGTCCCTTTATCTGACGACTTGGTTGTGAAGTAATGCTCAAAGATTTTATCAATGACATCTTCCGGTATACCTCCGCCATTATCTCTTATTTGCAGTGTGATCTTATCTTGTTTTCGTTTCAATATGATAGTAATACCCCCCATATAATCTCTTGGAAACAGCCCTTTCTTCACACCTGTAAGGATGGCGTCTCTTGCATTGTTTATAATATTTAAGATAACCTGCTTGAACACGTTAGGATAGCCAGTTGCAATATATACCTCTGCTGCGTTTTCTTCTGTGAGAGTAACTGTAATATTCTCTTTTTTAAGCATACCTGAGAACATTGATAATATTTCCATTAATGAGGTTCTAACATCAAATTCAGATTCTATCTTTGAGGGAGTTAAGAAGTTTCTGAAGTCATCAATAGTCCTTGACATGAACATAATCTGTTGTAAAGATTTATCTACTATACGATCAAGGTATTCCTTATCAAGTTCACCGTAATCATATGCGTCAGTCAGGTCCTGCAGGATGAGAGACACGGCATTAAGCGGCTGTTTCCATTGGTGGGCTATAGCGCTTATCATTTCACCTAGCGACGCCATCTTTGCCTGCTGGATTAAGAGTTGTTCCTGCCGTCTTCTTTTCTCAGTCTCTTGTTGTACTTTGATCTCCAGATTTTCATTGAGTTCACTTAATTGGCTCTCAAGCTGCTTCCTCTGACTTATATCCAGACCTATTCCTATTATACAAGGCTTTTTTTCTTCTAATTCAATATATAATCCATTAAAGTAGTAGGGAATTTGCTTTCCATCCTTGGTACACATAGTTGCCTCTATTGAGGTACCGCGCTTTTTAGAAAACACTTGTTGCATCGTCTCGTAAACTAACCATTTATCTTCTCGAATAAAACAATCTTCCGGTTTCATGTTCTCAATCTCATTGCTCGAATAACCCGTTACATCTTCTAAATTCCTATTCCAAGACAGGCATTTCCCATTCTTATCAAAAAGATAAAAGATACCGGGTAAAGAGTTAATTATTGTCTCAGAAAACATCTTTGCTTTTAATATCTGTTCCTCAATTATTTTACGCTCCTTTATTGCTTGTTTTAGCATTGAGTTTGCGTCTTGAAGCTCCATAGTTCTCTGCAGCACCCTTTGCTCCATTGTTTTATTTAAATCAAGTAGATCAGTTTCTTTTCTTTTACGATCTATGGCTATTGCATACAAAGAAGCAAGACGCTTTATGACCTTTAGATCTTCATCTGTATAATCCTTCTCTGCGTTGGCTAATGAGATCTGTCCAATTAGAACGTCTCCTATTAAGGCTGGTACAGCCATATAACGATCAATTGGGACATGTCCTTCTGGCATACAGCCTTTATATGAGGGATGTTCTGGTGCGGAGTTAGTATAGAATGCCTCCTTTGTGTTTAGAGCGTGTCCCCACAGGGTATTGTAACCACAAATATCCTTAGAAAATGCTATTCTTGTTATCTTGGTATTTATCTTGCACTCATCACCTCCGAGCATATCGCTAAGTGTATGACCTACGTTTTCTGCGGTATTACGATCGATCTCTGAGACAAATCCATACTTACTTTTGGTCAATCTCAACGCCTGTTTGTGAACTATTCTGCTTATATCTATGATGTCATAATCAGGCGATAACAATGCCTCTGATACCTCGGCAATTGCCGAGGAGATCTGCAGCTCATTTTTTAATGTTTCTTCTATTTTTTTACGTTCTGTTATGTCTGTGATGATTCTAGTGCACTCAGAGTATCCTTTATTCATTGGGTCAAGAATGGGAGAATTCCGAATCCATCGAATTGAGCCGTCTTTGTGTATTATGCGATGTTCAAACGGAGGTCTGTTGGGGGAATCAATACATCCTGAAACCCACTCTCTATCTTCTTCGTATATCATTTGATGCCATAATAAAGGGGTATCACTATACTCATCGGTTGTGTATCCGGTTATTGCCTCACAGCCAGGCCCATGAGTGGTGTTGACTCTGCCATCATCAGTCATTTCAATCCTATAGACATAATTATCTAAAAGATTCTTGTTGTCGTGCTTTAAGTCTGAGACTTTTGTTAAATCATCAAAGGCTACAGTTTCCATAATTCCATTAACCATCGTCGGGCCTCCTTACGTAACGCCAAAATGACACAACCCCTTCTTTTACGATATCGATTACATCCATATCAATATTACTAAAGATAGCAAGTATATAATCAGGTTTCAGATTATCAAACGGGTGCACAAGAAACTCATGGGTCATTTTGTCATTGCCGTGCAAGACAGGGCAATCCACAAGCTAATAGATTCCTGCTTTCGCAGAGTCTGCGACTGGCTCGAACAGGGGAATGACATAATTTACCACGGCTTTCTTATGCGCCCTTATCAAACATATCACTTGACATATTTAGATCGTTATTGAAAACAACAACCTTTTTCAAGTGACTTATGTCTCTCTAATCTGATAGTTCATAATTCCACCTTTAAGTATTGTATAGAAGTTTACCACATAAATAAATCAGGTGATCACTGTATTTTTGCTCAGGTGTTTTATATATAAGTACATGGACATAAATATATTAGGATTGATCATTAATGGGGTTAAGGGGACTGGTCCCCTTGCGAGGGGGTCTGAGGGGGAGCAGAGCTCCCCCTTCTTTCCCTTTTCTTAAATATAATTAATTATGGAGCCTCTTGCAAAAAGAAAATAGAAGAACTTTAAAAACATCTACTTTACTACTTTCAAAAGGTCTATTGTGTATTTATTAACGCAAAAAATACTCAACTTTCTCTTTTATCGAAAATACTCATCGATTTATCATGATTTTGAACGCAAATCTCCCTCATAACTCTCAATCTCATTGTTTTTAGAGGTGGATAATACGCTATAGTAGCAGTTTTATCATTTGATCGGCGAATAAGACAATAATCCCCAACATCAAATGCATTTTTACTTTCATGGCTCCCCTTACCAGAACATTTTTACCTCCAAACTCTTCCTTTAGTCGACCATTAACCCTTTCTACCGATGTACGTTCGTTATATCTTATAGCCTCTGCATGAGACATTGGTAAAGCGTTTCCACGAC
>PEAB01000034.1:0-9727 GCA_002753395.1 Nitrospirae bacterium MYbinv3
TTTGGCTGTATATCGCTGTTAATGGAATTCAAAATGTTTTCACCGTTAACTGCATCTACAACAGTCATTTTGGCATAGTTCATAGCATCACCATCTGTTGCTACTTCTATAAGAACTGGTGTTTTACCTGTGCCACGCCCTATCTTATCTCCTTCTCTTGTTCCCCCAAAGTACGAATCGTCTATCTCGATAATCCCAGCAAGCTTATAATCAGTATCTCTGTCGGACATTGCTTTACGTATCTTATGTAACATAATCCAGGCAACCCACGTGCTCACATCTAACTTCTTTGATAATGCTAAGGCTGATATACCTCGTTTATCTGTACTTATCAGATATATCGCCCAAAACCATTTCACCAACGGAGTTCTAGTCTTATGCATCACGGTACCTGCTGTCACAGATGCTTGATATCCACACTTCTTGCACTCATATAGTTCCCTTTTGGGTAGGTTGATATACTAAGTATGATTACACTTGGGACAAACAAAACCTGATGGCCATCTAAGCTCGAATAACCTCTTCTGACACGCCTCCTCTGTGCTATACTTTTTTTGAAAATCTATAAGGTCTATTTCTTCATATTGCTTTTCATATCTACCTCCTTAATATCATTTTCCCTATATTCTACCATACTACCGGAGCTAACTTAATAGGCAATTAATTATTATAAGTGCTTTTCTGATGTTATCAAGATTAAGAAACGGTATAGCTGCTGCTGTTTTAACTATCCTCTCTATAATAGTTGCAAGTTATCTTTTGTTTAAAAATATGAACTTGTGGATAGATACTGTAAACATGTCTCTCTCTGTTATTCTAACGATTATACCGATCTATTGTACCAAATATGTGATAGAGGCAAGAAAGCGTCATTTTATCAGGAGGGCTTTTTGTCTATATCTCTCCCAAAAGGTAGTGAAAGAGATTGAAAAGTGTCCTGATAAGCTGAACCTCGGAGGAGAGCGTAAAAATATTACGGCTATGTTTACAGACCTTGTGGGTTTCTCAACTATTTCAGAGAATTTGTCTCCAGAGGCATTGGTGAGGCTTCTTAATGAATATCTTACTGAAATGACGGATATTATATTACGCAATGACGGCACTGTCGATAAATATATAGGTGACGCTATAGTTGCATTCTTTGGCGCACCAATCTCATGCGACAATCACCACCTCCAAGCGTGTATCACGGCCTTGGAGATGCAAAGCAAGTTAAGAGAGTTAACACCTCTATGGTTGGAGAAGGGTTATCCAGAGTTAAAGATGCGCATTGGTATTAATACAGGAGAAATGGTCGTGGGTAACATGGGATCTCGCCAGAGAATGGATTACACGGTCATGGGCGATGCAGTTAATTTAGCATCCCGCCTGGAAGGCGTTAATAAACAATACGGGACTAAAATCCTTATTAGCCATCATACTTACGAAAAAATTGTTGATGACCTTATTTGCAGAGAGATAGACAGTATTCGTGTCGTAGGTAAAGACACAGTAACTACAATATACGAGGTCATAGGTAAAAAAGAGGATATGTCCGAGAGTAATATTAAATTAATGTTGGAGTACTACAAAGAAGGGCTTGCATATTATCGTCAAGGTAACTGGGACAATGCAGCAGAAGCATTCAACCGTACATTGCATGTAGTTCCACAAGACAAACCATCTCACGTTTTCATAAACCGCTGCATTGAGTATTCTAAAAATCCACCTAAAATATCATGGGATGGCGTCTACGAGATGAAAAGCAAGTGAATGCTTGTGTTTTAAGTACCTGCCCATAATTAATTATATAAAAGATCAGAAAAAAGAAGGGGGCGGCGCTGCCCCCCCTTAGCCCTAATGCTGTTGACTTAAGGATGTAAAGATGCAAAAAAAAAGAGAGGGCTTTGCCCTCCCTAGACCCTCCCACAAGGGGACTCGTCCCCTTGACCCTGTAAATGTCCAGCGTGGCTGCTTATAAGGGTGCATAGATGCTCATACCTAACTATTTCTTGCACGGTAAATTTATTCTGTATTTTGCACTTTTCCTTAAATAGTCGTTTAATGTGGTTTTAAAGATGGATTCCCGCTTTCGCGGGAATGACAGCAAGTGGCGTTTAGCCTGCGTTTGTCATTCCTGCGTAGGCAGGAATCCAGAAGATGAACAACTATAGTTTTGGACACCATATGTATGATGGAGAATAAATTTACCGTGCTGTTTCTTGACATACGGTTGTAATCTATGTAGAATTAATGAGATGGCTGAGACGGATGAGCTGTTCAATATAAAGGAGGCCAGCAGGTGGGCTACAGAGCGTTTGGGTAAGACGGTGACGCCTTCAAACATAGCTTACCTAATACAATACGGACGAGTAAGAAAAATTGGAAGTATGGTCTCCAAGCAGGAGCTGCTCGACTACTACAAATCCTACAACGGTCACAGAGAGCTATCCTGGCAGAAGCAGCTTGGTAGTGATTTAAACTGGGCGCTATCATTTGATCAGTACAAGGAGGCTGAGACCACAAAGCATGTTCACCGCCTCCATCCCTACAAGGGTAAATTTATCCCACAGCTTGTAGAGTATTTTCTTGACGGTCACACAGACAGATTCAAAAGAGAGGCCTGTTTCAAAAGGGGTGACATCGTCCTTGACCCTTTTGCAGGCAGTGGGACTACACTGGTGCAAGCCTGTGAGATTGGAATGCACGCCATTGGAATCGACGTCTCTGCATTCAACGCACTGATCTCAAACTGCAAGGTCGCCAAATACAGCTTGGTGGATGTTGTAACCGAGAGCAACAGAATAACAATGGCCTTTAAGGAATTTCTTTACGACTCACACACTATTGAGTTTGAGGAAAAACTAACGCAAGCCCTAAGTGAATTTAACAATAAGTATTTCCCAGTCCCAGACTACAAGTACAATGTCAAGCGTGGTCAGATCAACGAGGATGTATATGGGGCAGAAAAGGAAAAAGAGTTTCTACCAATATTCTACAGGCTCGTCAGAGATTACAACATCAAACTAAGACAAGACAAGGCAGATATGTTCCTTGATAAGTGGTATTTACAGAATGTCAGAGATGAGATTCAATTTGTCTCTGAAGAGATCAAAAAAATAGAGAATCCTGATACAAAAAATATTATCAGCATTATTATGAGTAGAACGATACGTTCTTGCAGGTCAACAACCCACGCTGACCTTGCTACTTTGATTGAACCGGTAACAGCAGCTTATTACTGCGCTAAACATGGTAAGGTGTGCAAACCGCTTTTTTCGATCCTTAAATGGTGGCAGACATACACAAAGGATACCCTCAAACGCCTATGGCAGTTTGACAGTCTGAGGACGCAAACCCATCAATTATGCTTGACGGGTGACAGTAGAACGATAGACATTATAGAAGAAATACAGAAGAAAAATCAGCTTTTTTCAGAATTAGCAAAAAAACAAAAGATCAGAGGCATGTTTTCCAGCCCTCCCTATGTTGGACTGATTGACTACCATCAACAACATGCTTATGCTTACGAACTATTTGGCCTTGAAAGAAAAGATGATTTCGAGATTGGACCGCTTTGTAAGGGACAAAGCAGCCAGGCAAAGCAAAATTATATAAAGGATATCACAGATGTTCTAAACAACTGCAAGAGGTTTTTAGCACAAGACTATGATATATTCCTTGTGGCAAATGATAAGTATAACATGTATCAATCTATTGCTGAAAATGCAGGGATGCAGATCGTAAATATTTACAAGCGGCCAGTGCTAAACCGCACCGAGAAAGATAAGGGTGCATACTCAGAAACGATCTTCCACCTAAAGAAAAAGTAATGGCCTTATCGCCAGAACTAATAACAAATGTTGAAGATGTTTTACGCTACAGTTTAAGACGTAAATTTCAAACCTACAATCCAGAACCTTCAAAAATGCCATTTCATACAAGATTACTCGGCAAAGACAGAGTGGCATTATTTTCATTCATACATTCTCTAAACACAAATTTTGGCACAAGTATTTTTGAACCAGTTGCATTAGCGATCTCGTCATCAAGCTTTTTGAGCGCTGAATCAAGCCATAAAGCTGGAGAACATATATCATCAGAGGCACAAAAAGCTATTCAGGAAATCACAGACCTCAAGACAGCAAAACCAAACGTAGGTAGTTTTAAAGAATTTAAGAGAACACTGTTGGAGTGGGTTGCTGTAACACTTGCAGTTAATCCTACAGCAGATGTTCAATCACTCATAGCTATTCCTTATAATCCCTATGAGCCAGAACCGTATAACCGCTGGACAATGAAAGGGATGTTAGACCTTAATAACGAGTTAAAGGTTGCAGATGAATTTTGGGATTTTCTTGGATGTGCAGATACATATAAGGATTTACTTGATGTATTTGAGAGAATTGGAATTGAATTACGAGGTGAAATTGACAACTATTTTGCAAGATATAATCAACAGTGAAGTATTAGGCACATAAAAAGATGAATCTACCATAAGAGTCAAGGAGTATTTTCTTGTATGAACAATGACGATATAGAGATAAACATATTACGAACCGCCGGATGTGCTGAAAACGTAATTGAGCACTGCAAGGCGGTCAAGGCCCTGGCCGTGACGATTGCACAGGAAGTTGCTGACCACGGTGGTGATGTAGACGTGAAGCTTGTCAGGAGGGGCGCCCTGCTCCACGACATAGGAAGAAGTAAGACGCACGCCATCACCCATGCCGTGATAGGCGTAGGAATTGCCACGGAGATGGGTATTGAACAGCCCGTTATAAACATCATAGAGCGGCATATAGGCAGCGGTATCTCCAGACATGAGGCACAGGAGCTTGGATTGCCCATCAAGGACTACTTCCCTATTACCAGAGAGGAGAAGATCGTCTCCTATGCCGACTCTCTCCTAAGCGGGAGCCGCGTTATGATCTTTGAACGGTCACTGGAGCACGTTAAACGGATACTTGGTGAGGGGCATCCGGCCATTGAGCGTTTCATAGCCCTGCATCAGGAGATACAGACGTGGACAAAAAACTAATACAAAGGATTATCAACCTTACCAGACCCTATTGGTCAAAGGTGATAGTAGCCCTTTTGTGTGGACTGATGGCTTCTGGCGTTATGGCCGCCATTGCGTGGCTGGTCAAGCCTGCCCTTGATATCATCTTTATGGACAAGAAATACCAGTACCTGAGCCTCTTGCCCTTTGCCGTAGTGCTGCTGTTTACGACTAAGGGGGCCTTACATTTTTATCAACAGTATCTAATTAAATCCGCCGGCCTTGCCCTTATAAGAGACACGCAGAGCAGGCTGCACAACCATATCCTTTACATGCCCATAAGATATTTCGACAAGGAGACATCGGGTATGCTCATCTCAAGGGTCGTAAACGATGTCATGCTCATCAACGCCGTCATCTCAGAGGTCTTAAGGGCTGTGGTGGTCGAGCTGCCAAAGATATTTATCCTCTTAGGGATAGCGTTTTACAGAAAGTGGGACGTGACACTCGTTAGCCTCTGTCTGGTGCCTGGCCTGGCCTTCAGCGCCAAGAAACTTGGTAAAAAGGTAAAACAGAAGGTCAAGGAGGCTCAAAAAAACATGTCTTTACTGACTCACAAACTGTCCGAGTCTATAACGGGCATAAGGGTCATAAAGGTGTTCAATCGCGAGACCTACAGGAATGAAAAGTTTATAGAGGCCAGCAGGGACGTCTATAAAGACAACGTCAGGGCAGTGAAGTACAAGGAGCTAAACAAGCTGGTTGTAGACTTTATGACCGGTCTGGCCATTGCAATGGTGTTGTTTTATGGCGGCGCTCAGGTAGTTGCTGACAAGATCACACCCGGTGATTTCGCCTCCATACTGACAGCCATATACCTCATCTTTAGCCCCGTCAAATTGGTTGGCGAGTCATACACCACGCTCCAGGGTGTCAGGGCAGCCCTTGAACGGATTGACCACGTATTTGAGACCCTCACGGAGGACAAGGGCAAGGTTGAACTAACACAGTTTACGGATAGCATAAGTTTTGAGGGTGTTACGTTTCACTACAATCCAGATGACCCGCCAGTATTAAACAACTTAGATCTCACTATCAAGAAGGGCGAGGTGCTGGCCATAATAGGCCCCAGTGGCACAGGGAAAAGCACGCTTGTCAATCTAATCCCCAGGTTTTACACCCCCAGCGCAGGCAGCATCAAACTCGACGGCATTGATGTCAGGGAGCTTGACGTCCAGTCCCTCAGAGGTCTCATAGCGACGGTCAGTCAGGACATCGTCCTGTTTAACGACACCATCAGAGAAAACATCGCCTTTGGCAATGCTAAGAGCGATCTTGACCAGATCAAGTGGGCGGCAGATATGGCCTATGCAACAGAGTTTATCGAAAAACTGCCAGAGGGGTTTGAAACCGTTGTTGGCGAACGGGGCCTTACGCTGTCGGGTGGTCAGAGGCAGCGGATTGCCATAGCCAGAGCGCTGTTAAAGAATCCCCCGATACTGATACTCGATGAGGCAACATCATCGTTAGATAACGCATCAGAGGCCCTCGTTCAGAAGGCGCTGGAAGGTCTGATGCGCGATAGGACAACCATCGTCATCGCCCACAGACTCACTACCATCAAGAACGCCGACAGGGTCATCGCTATAGAAAACGGCACCGCAAGGACGGTAACGTCACCATCTGACCCGCTGCTTCAAGTACACGGATAAAAGAGGAGAAGAGGGTGTGCCTAGGAAGGGTGCATAAGAAAGTCGTGGGGGACAATAAAAATTAATGGGGTCAAGGGGACTGGTCCCCTTGTGGGTGGGTCTAGGGAGGGCAAAGCCCTCCCTTTTTTCATCCTCACAACCTTAAGTCAACAGCATTATCTATTTAGCCGCCGTTCCCGCATCCTAAAGAACCTGGCGAGGGTCTTTAGGTAGGGGATGCCAGTTGAGACCTCCACGTAGTCGACGTTGATGGAGCGAAAGAGGCGCTTCCTCTCTTGCAACCTATTAAGAGAGTTGTTGCGGTAGCGGTCTCTTACGGACTTGCTTGAGGTGTCAACGAGAAATACCTCGCCCGTCTCTGCATCTTCAAGCTCTATGAGGCCCACATCAGGAAGGTCAACCTCTACTGGATCGACGATGGAGAGGGCAATCACGTCATGACGCCTGTTGGCAATAGACATGGCCTTTGTATATCCGTTGGCATGAAAATCGGAGATGACAAACGTGATAGTCCTGCGCTTGGTCACCCTGTTGAGATATTCTATGACGGCGGCGATGTCTGTGCCCTTGCCCATTGGTTCAAAATACAGGGCATCCCTCACTACAGTAAGGGCGTGTCTGAGACCCTTGGCCGGCCTTATGAACCTCTCCACCCTGTCCGTAAAGGCGACAAAACCGACCTTGTCGTTGTTCTTAACAGCCGACAGTGCCAATACAGAGCAGATCTCGGCAGCCAATGCCCTCTTTAGACAATTGACGGTGGCAAATGCAGTAGAGTCAGAGAAGTCCAACAGAAACATGATGGTGAGCTCTCGTTCCTCTACAAACTTTTTGATAAAAGGTTCACCCATCCGCGCAGTGACATTCCAATCTATGGAGCGGATGTCATCCCCGGGGAGGTACTGACGTACCTCATCAAACTCCATCCCTCTTCCCTTAAATACGCTATGATAGTGCCCTGAAAAAAAGTCTGACGCCAACCGCCCCGTAGTTATCTGTATACGGCGTATGTTTTTGATTACCTCAGAGGGCTGCATAAAGATTAAGGTACCTCGAGCTTATCAAATATCGTCTGAATGATATCCTCAGAGGTCATGTCCTCTGCCTCAGCCTCGTAGCTTACGATAACCCTGTGCCTTAAGACGTCCATGCCGATGGACTTGATGTCCTGCGGTGTGACATACCCCCTGCCCTGTATGAAGGCATAGGCCTTTGCCGCAAGGACGAGATAGATCGTTGCCCGCGTTGAGGCACCGTACTGGATCATCCCGTTGAGTTGCTTGAGCTTGTAGTTGGAGGGGTTTCTGGTTGCAAACACTATATCTATGATGTACCTTTCTATCTTTTCATCCATATAGATCTCGTCAACGACCATGCGGGCATTGAGGATGTCTATTGGCTTGACTATAGGATAGGCCTTTATCTCTTTGGAGGTAAAGGCCATACGTTTGAGTATTATCAGTTCGTCTTCCTTGCTGGGATAATCTACCTTGACCTTGAGCATAAACCTATCTGTCTGGGCCTCTGGCAGGGGATAGGTGCCCTCCTGTTCGATGGGATTCTGGGTTGCTAAGACTATGAATGGATCTTTCAGCTTAAATGTGTTATCTCCAATGGTTACCTGACGCTCCTGCATGGCCTCCAGGAGGGCGCTCTGTACCTTGGCAGGTGCCCTGTTGATCTCATCGGCTAAGACGATGTTAGAAAATATAGGCCCCCTTTTCGTTGAGAAAGTGGCATCCTTGGGATTATACACCATGGTGCCAAGTATGTCTGCCGGCAGGAGGTCTGGGGTGAACTGAATCCGTTTGAAGTCCGTCTGAATGGTCTGTGCCAGGACGCGCACCGCCGTGGTCTTGGCCAGACCAGGCACCCCTTCCAAGAGGATGTGCCCGTTTGCAAAAAGCCCCAATAGAAGGCGCTCAATTAAGTACCGCTGTCCAACAATAATCTTTTCTATCTCAGAGAGCAAGAGTGAAACAAAAGCGCCTTCCTTTGTTATCTTTTCGTTAATAGCTTCTATCCCCCCATCTAACATCGTCTTAAACCCTCCTCATATCTTTTTCGTATTTTTTCATCTAAAACTATTTCATATTCTAATGGATCAGGGATAGTACCGGAATGTGCGGAGTCTCGTGTTTGTGTTACTGAAAGCGGGCCTGAGGCTGAAGAAGATGCATTACTCTTTATCTTTTTCGCCATCAACTATACTCATAGCGCGTCTGAGGGCATTGCCAGCATTTAACCAAGCGGCTCGTATATTATCGTCTATTTTTATATCTTTCTTTTGGTAAAGCTCCATAAGTGTTTGTAACTGAATATACCCAGAGGTAGGGTATGTATCTATAACGCTTCCAATGCCTCTTATGAAATTCGTTATGTTCATACATTCATTCTAGCGACCACAAAATATTTTGTCAACCCCTTAAGTTCGGTATAGGAAATGGGCAGGGCAATCGCATTAGAAAAAAACTGTCTGAACTACGATTTAACGGATTAAAGGATTATCAGGATTATGTTAAAAAAAATCATAAGCATCTACAATTGTAACATTGTATGTATCAATGCCTACGAACCTATATCCTATAAATCTTTGAATCTGTTTGAGTATCCTCTTTAAAAAGCATGGTAAATTGTTTATGGTTTCAAGATTATGGATTCCCACTTTCGTGGGAATGACAGTAATAAGCGTTTTCCAAATATGTCATTCCACAGCCTGCCCCTGGTTTGAACAGGGGTAAGCAGGAATCCAGAAAGCGTAAAAGCATAGTTACCCAGCGATTCTCAGTGAAAACATTGTTCGCCTCTATATGAGGTTATTCAAAGAGCGTAAAAAAAAATTTTCGCGATGTTCCTCCTGAGTACAGCCAATGTTTGTTGTTGCAAAAAAGACACACAAGTGACAAAACTTGTCACTATACTTTTTATATATCATTATGCTACGTTTATACATGAAGATAAAGAAGCATCTGTCGTTTGGCGCTTTGGTTACAGTCTTTTCCGCTATCCTGGAAAAGTTCCAGGAGTATAGACA
>PEAB01000034.1:9790-35007 GCA_002753395.1 Nitrospirae bacterium MYbinv3
TAAAGACTAACGGGATGAGTTACATATTAGTCTCAAAAGAGGGTGATCATAAACTCATGATGGAGTGGGTTAGAGAACAGAGGATGTTAAAAGAGGTTTCACGGCTTGAGGTAATGGGATCACATGCGGAGCTTGATTATCACCATAATCTTTCCTGATTGGGAGACATTCTTAAGTTATCTTCTAAAACCTCCTGGGATTCATGTCGATAGTGTCCTAAAATCTTAATAGCTCTTTTTTTACCTGCTTCAAAGACAGGGTGGGAGGATTGCGTCATTGTATCGTTATTTTTGCTGATGTCTTCTTATTTTAGATTGAAACTGTAAAGCTCAGACATATTTTGCGGGAGAATACTGCGTAGTTTTCTCTTGCTCTCAATCCATACAGTCACCCCTTTGCCAATTTAACCCCACAAAGATATATCTCCACTCTTCAATGAGAATTACAGCCTTTTAGCTTAATTTGCAGGATCTATTATTTGAAATTACACGTGGAAGGGTCAATAGAAGCAACCCCAGGGTAACTAGTAATCGCATTTGCTATTGAGGGATATGGACTTTATAGCCGATTAGCTGTCAGGCAAGTTATGTTTTCTTTTTATTTTGCGCACGTTTTGTTTACGCACTGCTTTGTCTCTCACGATACCAACAGCCTGTCGCTTGTCATATATGTTGACTGCAGAGACGGACAGCTCAACAGGAAACTCTCTTCCATCTTTCCTGACTGCCTCTAATTCTATTGTCTTACCAAAAAAGTCGCCTTGACCTGTTTGCTTGAAATACTCATATGCCTCTATATGCTGCTGGTAATCCCTCTGTGGAGTTATCAATCTATGAAGCTCCTTACCTATTGCCTCCTCTTGTGTGTATCCAAACATCTCCTCTGCCGCTTTATTCCAAAAAGTTATCTCTCCTGAGTCTGCTATAATAATAATGGCATATTGAAAGGCAACACATACCCGCTTAAAGATATCATCGCCTTCTATCATGGAAACCCTGAGTTGTTCCTCTATTTGTTCACGTCTCTTAATCTCTATCTGAAGCTGCTCTTTTGTCGTAGCTAACTCAACAGTCTGTCTTGTTAAAACATCTTCTAAATTCTTGTAACAATCTTCAATATATCGTTCGTTATGGATTTTTTTACAGGCCCTGTATAGAACGTCCATCAATTTTGCAGGTTCCAAAGGCTTTAATATGAAGTAGTTAATCCCTATAGAGATTAGTTCTAACAAGTATTGATAGTCGTTGTATGCAGTGGTTATGATAATTACCTGTTCACTGTTAATCTCTCTAATCTGTTTTGTCATCTTGATCCCGTTCATGACGGGCATGTAGATATCAGCGATTACTATATCGAAATTAGCAGATTTGTATGCGTCTACCCCTTCCTTACCATTAGCATGCCTAATTAAGGCGTCAAAAAATCTCGATAGTATCTTAGACGTAGTTTCCCTTACAACATCGTCATCTTCTACGTATAAGACCGATAGCTCTTTTGAATACTCTAATAACTGATCCGTAATGTTCATAACTTAATAATCTCGCCTTTTATAGTATAACCTGAATCAATTAAATAAGTCCATTTGCAAAGTTCACCCCCAGTTCACCGTCACCGGGAGCATAAGAAATGCGTGGGTTTGACAAAGAAGGGGGAGGCTCTGCCCACTGTCGCAGGGGTTTGCAACTTATGGCTCCGTTACACTCCATACTTACAGTATAGCACAGGTTCCATATTTCTTGAAACAACTGCACTATGTTATAATGTTAAACAATAAGAGTAAATTAGCATTGTGTATAAGCACCCCACTGTGAATGAAGACAAGACGGGGTCAAGGGGATTGGTCCCCTTGCGGGGGGGTCTAAAGGGGGGCGGAGCCGCCCCTTTCTTTCCCTTCTTTTCCTTCTTCTAAATTAAGGAGGCGATTGATAGCGTATGACTAAGAAAGATACGGCAATTGGTTACGAGGTTGTCATTGGATTGGAGATACACGCGCAGATGTCTACTGCAACTAAGATGTTCTGTGGTTGTACCACAAAGTTTGGCGGACAACCAAACACCCACACCTGCCCCGTGTGTATTGGAATGCCCGGTGTGTTACCCGTGATGAACAAGCGGGCACTCGAGTTTACCATCAAGGCAGGACTTGCGGCAAACTGCCAGATATCACGCTACAGCCGTTTTGCAAGAAAGAACTACTTCTATCCCGACCTGCCAAAGGGCTACCAGATAAGCCAGTACGAACTGCCCATATGTGTAGGCGGCTCCGTCGTCATAACCACCGAGGATGGCGAAAAGACCATCGGTTTGACCAGAATCCACATGGAGGAGGACGCCGGCAAGAACATCCACGAGGGCAATGCAAACTACAGCCAGGTCGACCTTAACCGTGCGGGCGTGCCTTTGATGGAGATAGTGACCGAGCCTGATATCCGCAACCCCAAGGAGGCAGCCGCCTTTATGCGCAAGATAAGGAGCATCCTCCGGTACTTAGAGGTCTGTGACGGCAACATGGAGGAGGGATCGCTTAGGTGCGATGCAAACGTTTCGCTGAGACCATTCGGGGAGAAAGCCCTTGGTACTAAAACGGAGGTCAAGAATATCAACTCGTTTCGTTTTGTAGAAAAGGCGCTTGAGTATGAGATAAAGAGACAGGAGAAAGTACTCAACTCCGGTGGAGTCATCACTCAGGAGACGAGGCTGTGGGATCCATCTGCTGGAGTTACGCAGTCGATGCGCTCAAAGGAGGAGGCACACGATTACCGGTATTTTCCAGAACCAGACCTTGTGCCCATAGCCGTGACAGACGATTTTATAGAGGAGCTAAAAACCTCGATGCCAGAGCTGCCCGATGTGTTAAAGGGGCGTTTTGTTGATGTATACAACCTGCCTCAGTATGACGCAGATATCCTGACCTCAGATAAGCAGCTGGCATTCTTCTTTGAAGAGGCGGTCAGAGATGGGGCCAATCCCAAGGCCGCAAGTAACTGGATAATGGGTGAACTGATGCGGCTGCTCAATGAAAAGGCGATAACCATAGAGGACGTAAGGGTAAGGCCGTCTGACCTTGTGGGGCTTATAAGACTCATAGATGACGGCACCATCAGCGTCAAGATAGCCAAGGTCGTCTTTGAGGAGATGTTTAACACGGGTAAGCCGGCTCAGGAGGTCGTTAAGGACAAGGGGTTGGTGCAGATAAGTGACGAGGGACATCTTGAGCAGACGATTGTCGATATCATTGCCAAGAATCCCGCAGAGGCAGGACGCTACAAGGCAGGTGAGACCAAACTCGCCGGTTTCTTCGTAGGTGAGGTTATGAAGGCAACAAAGGGCAAGGCCAACCCAAAACTGGTCAACGAAATCCTAAGAAAGAAGCTGTAACATTTGAACATCCTACTTTATATACAACCTTACAAACAAAATAGGGGGGCGCTTTGCCCCCTCTAGACTCCCCCACAAGGTGACTCGTCCCCTTGACCCCGTAACTATAGGGTGGGTGATCATAATCTAGTTAAACGAGATAACTAGCATAAGGAAAAGATGGAAGGGATGGAGCTTTTAGATATAGTAAATGAGGATGGTGATATTATTGGTGCTGCCAGTCGTATGGAGGCACATGGCAACAACAGACTACTGCATCGGGTGGTGCATGTGTTAGTGTTTGATGGCACTGGGGGGTTGATACTTCAGAAGCGTTCTATGGCCAAGGACGTGGCGGCAGGCAAGTGGGACACATCGGTTGGGGGGCATGTGGATTATGGAGAGACGATAGAGGCAGCCCTGTTGAGGGAGATGCAGGAGGAGCTTGGAATTATCCCCGATAGAACACCTGAGTTTATGTACAAGTATATACACAGAAACAGTTATGAGTCGGAGCTTGTCCACACGTATAGATATGTGCATAAGGGTGAGGTTCGTTTTAACACGGTAGAGATCGACGAGGTTAGGAGCTGGACGTTAGCAGAGGTAGAGTCAAGTCTTGGCAGCGGTGTCTTTAGCGACAACTTTCAGGACGAGTTCAGGAAGTATCTGAGATTCAGGGACAGTGCCAGGGTGTGAGATGGGGTGTATACGTGGCAAGACCATAGGTTTTGTAGCCTACCGGAGAGTTTATGTGTCTTTAGGGCTATATCAAAATAATTCACTTGTAATATTTTTATTGTATCATAAGTTTGGGTTTTAAGCTTAGGATTTTTTTCAATTAGTTTTATTGCCTTTTTCACAAAAGCAGCCTTATATTTCAGTTGCATTTTCAATAGCTTGCATCAATTCTTCTACACTATCGACAGCAATACCTTCCTCTTTTACTGCTTCTAATATCATTTCTTCAAACTCTTGATATTTTAGAAATCTTATAAAATTTAAGCCTCCTTTTGCCTATCAGGAGATAGGGAGGTAAACATATTTACCAGCCCTACCCTTACGTCTGTGTTAGTAGCTACATCTACCATGTATTATATTAACATATTTTATTATCTAAAGAAAGAGAGGATTTTGCTCAATGCGACTTTAACACTACTTCCTCATACCCATACAAAAGCGTTACGAACATTAACACTCTGTTTCCTACTGTTCCCCGTTAATGGTGTGGCGCCGGGAGTGTTACTCCCTTTAACGCCAACAGGAAATAGAGTCGAGTCTTGGTAGCAGCGTTTTTAGCGACAACTTTCAGGACAAATACAGGAAGTATCTGAGCCTCAGGAGTAAAAGGTAAAGACTCAATTAAGGAGTAGTAAGTATCTGCAGTAACTCCATATAACTCACTTTTAATAGACCGTATAATCTACTACGGTCATTCGTTGTAACAATTGAAGCACGTTTACCAGTCTTTTTTTCATAAGCGTGAGAGACTAGAGTAGTCCTTCTTCTCTCGTGTAATTCAAAAAGCCCTTCATGCAATTTTGGATAAATTTCCCACAATTTATGTTGTTTATCTAATATTGTTCCTATATCCAGTTTAGTGTTATTCTTATCAGTGATTGAAGGACATTTAATATCAGGAGTCTTAGATTTTATTACAGTGATAAATTTTCTTACAACAATGTCGTTAAAAGTATCCATGTAATTAGTCCATGCATTCTTGTCCATATCGAAAGACCTCTCAGCAAGATATAAAATACGATTCGCATACTCATAGTCAGTACCAAAGAATGTCAGCCAGATATTAGAATCTGTCAGTTTATATCTATTTTGCAATATTTGGCTAATTGAATCTATATTCTTACTTTTACCTAAAGTATTTGATATTACAGCGCTCTTATCTCTTGGAATTTCTAAGGAACTTATCTTGTCGATCAAATATTTATCCCCTCTATTTAATATTTCCGTTATCAACATTAAAGCAGGCTCCATAGTTTGAACGTTTGAAACAACTATCTATAAGTTTTTGAATGTTTGAAGTCTTATTAAAACAAGATTGAGGTAAATGGGGTATTATCATTGCCTGAATCAAAGCTGAACTTTCATTAGGCAGCCAACTTAATATAAGATTGTTTTGAGTAGAACAAAGAAAATAGTACAATCCATATCTTAGGCAATAATAATGTTTACTATTTTTAATCCTTTCGCATGCAATTTTTATTTTCTCTTTATCGTCTCTTATTTCGTTAAATTTGCTAATCATTTTCCAATATTGACCCTCAACATATTTATATGGTACAGGATGTTGTAAACATTTGGTATAAAGTATTTCAGAGAGGTCAAATCATTCAAATAATTAATAAAAAATGAAGAAAACTCATCCACAAGATCAGGGTAACGTTTAATAATGTTCGATACAAAGTGCAGAATATCATCGTTTTTACCTGAAGATTTTAGTATGTACCTTACTTTTGAAATGTCCAATACATTATTGTCGGAATCAAAAGCATTTTTAAACATAAGAAAAGTTTCTTTGGGGTCCTTTTGTAGTTTATCTTTTTCCTCAGAGGATAGACTTTGTTCTTTACCTATTGCATCCTCTAAAGTATTACATTTTATAATTGAAAATTTCTTTGATTGAGGTATCAGCCCTCTTTCCTTACATTCATGCTCAAGAAAAATTATCCCTTCTTGAACTTCTTCCTCAGATTTTCCAAATATTTTTATATCATCAACGTATCTTACATATTTTAGGTTTTTTACAATTTTCCTATCAATAGGAAGAAAATAGATTTCAGCAATGAAAGCAGATGATATGGGGCCTTGAGGTATACCGTGAGAGAGCCTATTGGTTGTATGAGTGGACCAACAATTAAGACACTTTTTCATAAGTTCTATAAAATCCTCATAAATATTTTTTGGAGATATCTGGTGAATTAGAATACTATGATCAATTGTATCATAATAAGCAGCTAAATCAAAATGAGATGCCCACACATTACCATTATCAAAATAATCCTTTATCTTCCTTTTAAATCTTGCATAACCTTCCTGCCATTTTCTAAAAAAGAACAATGGTTTCTTGTCATCACTATTTAAAATATTACTAAAAACACTTATATTTTCAACTTCCTTTCTTTGAGCTTTAAACTTACTAGCCAGAACAGAGACAATTGCTTGATAAACTATAAGATCATCAAGATGCAAAAATGTAATTGGTCTATGTAAGCCAGATGGCTTAGGAAGATAAAATTTTAAAACATTTGATGGCTCATACGACCTGCCTTTTAATCGGATAGATAATGATTCTATGTTTTGCTCAGAAGCAAAGTCATATGCCATAAACAACTGTCTGTAATAGTTCTTATAATAAACATTCTGGGCTGTTTTTATTTGTTTCCAAGCAATGTCTAAATTATCGTATGATGACAATTTAGAGAAATATTTATCAGATTTCATAGACATGTAAGACTTTTTGTTCGCTTTCTATGTAGTTCACCGAGTCAGAGTAATAATGCTGTTGACTTAAGCATTATTGATGTATAGCAAGTAACATCTTTAGCAGCCACGCCTGACATTTACGGGGTCAAGGGGGCTGGTCCCCTTGTGGGAGGGTCTAGGGAGGGCAAAGCCCTCCTTATTTATTTTCACAGCCGTTAATTCATCAGCATTAGGTCTGAGGGGGAGCAGAGCACCCCCTTCTTTTCCTCCTCACTCCGTCAAGCTCCGAGTATACGGTAAGAGACCGCCGTGGAGAATAATCTTTGCCTCCCGCTCGTTGAGGTTCGATGCGCACGTAAATGCGTACCTGCCGCTAACCTCCGATACCTTGAAGGTCTGATCGCCCACCAACGAATCCTTGATGCCCTTTATCTCCAGCCGGTCTCCCTGATTTATAAGACCAATGTCTGCCGGATTCTTAAATACCAAAGGCAAAATCCCAAAGTTTATGAGGTTTGACCTATGGATGCGGGCAAACGATACGACTATCACCGCCTGAATGCCTAGATACATAGGGGCAATTGCCGCATGTTCCCGAGATGATCCTTGGCCGTAGTTCTCGGCACCAACGACTATCCCGCCGCCCTTGGGTCTGACCTCTGCCGCCCGCTTTGCAAAGGTGTCATCTACGTTGGAGAAGACGAAATCCGATATGGCCGGTATGTTTGACCGAAACGGCAACACCTTGGCCCCAGCTGGCATGATATCATCCGTGGTGACGTTGCTGCCTAGTTTTATAAGCACCTCTGCGTTTATCACATCGCCTATGGGCGGCTTAACGGGCACCTCTTTTATATTAGGCCCCTTCTCAACTACAACCTTAGCCATTTCGTTGATATCCAATGGAGGGACAAGCATACTGTTGACCGATTCCCCTGCCGCTATATCTGCTGGTTCAATAATACCCCTAATCGCCAGCCCTGCATCCCGCGGGTCTTTAAACTGCCCTGTCAGGGCACTCACTGCACAGGTAACGACACTGGTTAGATACACCTTGGCGTCCTTCGTACCTGAACGACCCTCAAAGTTTCTGTTGAAACTCCTCACCGAGACGTGCCCGCTTCCCGGAGCACCACCCATCCCAATACACGGCCCACAGGAGGACTCCAGGATACGCGCCCCTGCTGCTATCATCGCCGCCAGGCTGCCATCACGTGCCAACATCTCATACACGCGCTTTGACCCGGGGTTGACAAGAAGATTAACGTTATTGGCGACCACCCGGCCTCTGAGCAGCTCCGCTACCGTAGCCAGAGCCTGATACGAGGAGTTCGTGCAACTGCCAATGCACACCTGATTGACCTTCATACCATCTAATTGTCGTACCGACACGACGTTGTCCGGACTGTGCGGTTGGGCTGCTAAAGGATCTATCTCACTCAGGTTTATCTCTAAGACCTCATCATACACTGCATCTGGATCTGCTGTTAAGGCAGACCAGTCATGAGCACGCCCCTGGGTCTTTAAGAACTGTAGGGTCATGTCATCGCTAGGAAATACGGAGGTCGTAGCGCCAAGTTCAGCTCCCATGTTTGTGACGGTTGCCCTCTCCATGACGCTCAGATCACTAACCCCCTCTCCCCCGTACTCTAAGATGCGGCCAACACCACCCTTGACGCTCAATCGTCTGAGGATCTCAAGTATGACATCCATTGCAGTAACCCACGGTCTTTGCAGTTTCCCGCTGAGTCTTACAAGCATCACGGCGGGCATGACCAGCTCGTACGGGGCGCCGGCCATAACGGTGGCAGCATCCAGACCGCCCACGCCAATGGCGATCATCCCAGCACCGCCGTTTGTGGGTGTGTGGCTGTCCGTCCCAAGGACGATCTTTCCGGGGATGGCAAAATGCTCAAGATTGACCTGATGACAGATCCCGTTGCCAGGTCTGGAAAACCACGCACCATACCTGGCCGCTACGGTCTGCAAAAACACGTGATCGTCAGCATTCATATAATTGGACTGTATCATGTTATGGTCTACGTAAGACACCGCTACAGGCACCTTGACCCTGTCCACGCCCATTGCCTCAAACTGCAGCCAGGCCATCGTACCCGTAGCATCCTGCGTGTAGACCTCATCTATCCTAAGAGCAATATTATTATTGCGACTTACCACCCCATAGACCAAATGCGCATTAAATATCTTCTGTACAATATTATAGGCCAACGAAAACCTCCAAAAAATTAATAACACCCCAGACTAAAGACGGGGGAAATTGTCTGAACTTGGATTAAACGGATTCACGGATTCACAGGATAAAGACAGATGCATGTAAATAACTGCGCACGATATTACCCTCCCCTTCCTGGTAATCCCATAAATCCGTTAAATCTTAGTTCAGACTATTTTCATGCTGATGTCGGCGGCCCTGGCGGAATGTGTCAGGTAGCCCGACGATATAATATCCACACCTGTTTCTGCAATCTGCCGGACATTTTCAAGCGTCACATTACCGGATGCCTCTAGTTTGACTCTCTTATTGACTATCTCAACACACCTTCGCATGTCCTCGATACTCATGTTATCTAGCATTACGATATCGACGTCTAATTCCAGCGCCTCCTTAAGCTCTTCTATGTTCTTGACCTCGATCTCTATCTTCGTCAGGAGGGGCACCTGCTTTACCCTCTCTATTGCCTGTGCTATGCCACCTGCTGCCTTGATGTGATTGTCCTTGATAAGGACGCCGTCATACAATCCGAACCTGTGATTTGAACCTCCCCCTATCCTTACGGCGTACTTTTCCATGTAACGCATATTTGGCGTGGTCTTTCGAGTATCTACTATCTGTACAGGCAGGTCTTTTACCCTGTCCGTATACATTCGAGTCAGGGTGGCAATCCCAGATAGTCTTTGGATTATGTTCAACGCCAACCTCTCTCCCATTAACAGGGAACGAGTCCTTCCAGCTACCCTTGCTATGCGCTCTCCCTTTAGAAACTCTGAGCCATCTACTCTTAGGAGCTGCACATCCACTCCCTCGTCGATAAGCAGAAAGACCAGCTTGAAAAAGGGCAGCCCTGCAAGCAGCAACGGCTCTTTTGCTATGACGAAGGCCTCAGAGACGGCATCAGTATCCACCGTTAAGGAGGTAGTTATATCCCCGTGCCCTATGTCCTCTGCTAACGCTGCCCTTATAAAATCAACGACACTGCTAGGCAAGTAAGACACTATCAGGTTTCCAGTTCCTTCATGTTGTTGATGTTGGTCATTATCTTATCCCTTTTGGCGATATACTCCTCGTACCGTTCTTTTTCCTTTTCAACGACTGTCTTGGGGGCGTTAATGACAAAGTCTTCATTTAAGAGCTTTTTGTTTGTTTGATTTATAGCCTCGTTTGTTTTCTTAAGTTCTTTTTCGAGCCTCTCCAGCTCCGTCTTTACGTTGAACAGACCGCTCAGAGGAATATAGATCTCCATGCCAGTCTTAACTGAGGCGGCTGCCCCTCTGGGTTTCTCGATAACGTCTGATATTTCAAGGGTTTCAAGACGTGCGAGGTTTTTTATGTAATCGTAGTTTTTGGTGAGATTGCTATTGGCCGCATGAGAAGACGTCCTGATCATGGCATTTAGGGGTTTAGAGGGGGAGATATTGAGTTCCCCTCTGATGGATCGTATACCACTTATGCAGTCTATGACGTACTGTATCCTGTCCTCGGCCTCTATATCGACGATTAATTGATCAGGGAAGTTCGTCTTTGAAATGGTCTTACAGGTTTGACAGTACATGCCCCAAAGTTCCTCGGTTATAAAGGGCATAAATGGATGCAAGAGCTTTAAGGCGTGTCCAAACACATACAGCAGGCACTTTAGCGCCAGTTTTTGATTTTTGCCATCGCTGGCCTCTTGTTCAAAAGAGGTCTTTGAGAACTCTATGTACCAGTCACAGAGTTCATGCCAGATAAACTGATAGATGGCGCTTGCGGCGTCGTTGAAGCGGTACTCCTCCAGACCCTTGCTGGTATTACCGGCGGCTTGGGCCAGCCTGCTCAGTACCCATCTTTCTGGCAGCTTCAAGGAGACTGAGTCGACACCTTCAAACTCGCTCATTATGTCTTCTATGGTCTCAATCTGTCTTGTGCTATATTTATCTATGCTAATTCTGATGTACCGGGAGGCGTTCCATAGTTTGTTGATAAAATATCTGTATCCCTCAACGCGTTCCTCCGAGAACCTGATGTCTCTGCCCTGAGCGGCAAAGGCTGCTAATGAGAAACGAAAGGCGTCAGCCCCATACTTATCTATCATCAAGAGGGGGTCTATGACGTTTCCCTTTGACTTACTCATCTTCTGACCCTTTTCATCCCTGATGAGGGCATGGATGTAGACATCTCTAAACGGGACATCCTTCATAAATTTTATACCCATCATAACCATACGTGCAACCCAGAAGAAGAGTATATCGAAACCGGTAACGAGTACGCTGGTGGGATAAAAGGCCTTAAGGTCGTCTGTATGGTCAGGCCAGCCAAGAGTGGAAAAAGGCCACAGGGCGGAGGAAAACCACGTATCCAAGACATCTTGGTCTCTTAGCAGGTTAACACTGCCGCACGTTGGGCACACCGTGGGGTCCACCATACCTGTGATAGGTCTAACCGATGTTCCGACTCTAATGTTTTTAGCATTGGAGATGATCTCTTTGTGGCTGATACCGCAGCTTGCAAGCTCTTTATACCTTCCTTCCCTTATGCCATTAATTTTATGGGTTAAGGCGACGTATATATTTTCACCCTGTGAGGTGCCGCCCTCAAGAGTGCAATCGGGGCAGTACCAGGCGGGTATCTGATGCCCCCACCATATCTGACGTGATATACACCAGTCCTTTATGTCCTGCATCCATGCGAAGTAGTTGTTCTTCCAGCCATCGGGGATTATCCTCACCTGTTCATTTTTTACAACGTTTATGGCGTTGCTGGCCAGGGTATCGACCTTTACATACCACTGTACTGTAGAAAGCGGCTCTATGACGGTCTTACACCTATAGCAGTGGCCTATGGAGTGTTTGTGTGATTCCTCTTTTTCAATGAGGTTTTTATCTTTGAGATCAGCAACGACGAGTTTTCTACATTCGTATCTGTCAAGGCCGGTATAGCGGCGTCCGGCATTGATGTTCATCTTCCCGTCCTGCCCAATTACCGAGATGAAGGGCAGGACGGGATTTTGCCGTTTTGCAATGGCCTCGTCGTTGAAGTCGTGGGAAGGGGTTACCTTAACGGCGCCGGTGCCAAAGGCCGGATCGACTTGTTGATCAGCTATAACAGGGATTGTTCTGCCCGTAAGGGGGAGTTTAATCATCTTACCTATGTGGCTTACGTATCTGCCGTCTTTGGGGTTGATGGCGACGGCTGTATCACCAAGCATTGTCTCGGGCCTGGTTGTGGCTACTACTATGAAGGAGGAGCTGTCCTCGAAAGGATAGCGCATGTATGTTAGTTTGCCTTGTATCTCCTCGTGTTCTACCTCGAGGTCGGATAGGGCGGTAAAGCATCGGGGGCACCAGTTAATCAGACGCTGGCTGCGGTAGATAAGCCCCTCCTCAAAGAGGGACACAAAGACCTCTCGCACGGCCCTTGACAGGCCCTCATCAAGGGTAAACCGTTCCCTTGACCAGTCGCAGGAGGCACCGAGTTTTTTCAGCTGGTGTATGATGTGGCCTCCGTACTGCTTCTTCCACATCCAGACCCTTTCTATAAAGGCATCTCTTCCTAGTATATGTCTGTTGAGATTTTCCAGGGCCAGTTGCTTTTCAACGACGTTTTGGGTTGCGATACCGGCGTGATCGGTTCCTGGCAGCCAAAGCACCCTGTAGCCTCTCATCCTTTTATATCGTGCAAGTATATCTTGAAGTGTAGCGTTGAGGGCGTGTCCCATGTGCAGTGAGCCTGTTACGTTAGGGGGGGGGATTACAATTGAAAAAACGGGGCTTGAAGTGTCCTCTGAAGGTTTAAAACAATCGTTTTCAAGCCAGAAACTATACCACTTCTCTTCTATAGCCTTTGGGTCGTAAGCCTTGCTCTTTAATTGCTCATCCATTTATCGTGAATTTCCTTATCGTACTATGAGATTTAGCATAATAATGCATTTATTATGTACTGAGTTACATGCAAGAGAGTCTACAGGAATTCTGATCTAATCTGTTCTATTTCGTTTTTTATAAGCCGTTCTGCAGTGGTAGTAACTGCCTCATAGGTTACCTTTTCTATCTCTGATTTCAGTAGAGGGATGTTTTCTTCTAAGACTTGTTTTGTAAGACGCTCTGTAACCTCTTTTGTCGTCTTAAACATCTCCCCTGTAAGGGTTACCATGATCCCTCTGATTGTGGAAGATATGACCTGGTTTATAATGGTTTCAATGTTGATCTGGCCTATGAGTTTATCTATCCGTTTGTTTATGGCCTCTGTGATTATATCGTCAAAGCTGATCGACATGTCTCTAAACTTTAGATCAACGTAGGTATTAATGGCGCTTTCAAACAAGGAGTACAGGTCGCCTTCCTTTATCAGACCGGAGACTTTGTCATCTACGTGTCTTTTTAACATGCCAACGACGTCGTTCATACTTATGAGAACACCACCTGCTGGAGGGGGCTGCTCGGAGTCATACCGGTTGTGCTCAATAGTTCTATAGTCGGCTTCTTTATAAGCTGGTTCTTGTATGGCGTTTCTATTTTGAAGTGGTTTAGGTTCAACTTCCTCCTCCTCAGAGACATACTTGTTTCTGGCTGAGGGTTTTTTGGGTAGCGGCTCGTTGATTATATTATCAAGGGGAGGTGTATCGATATGCTCATCCACAGGGGTAACATCTTCTATTGTCCTTAAAGAGTCAACCATATTATGTATGTACTCTTCCTCTCTGAAAACGGTTTCCTCAACTGGCTCTATGTCGGCTTTATTTAGCTTATCACCAATGTCCTCTAACATGGAGGTTACGGCTATGCCATCCTCCTGTTCTTCTGAGTCTATCATTTCATTGGCTATGTTATTCATGAGTTCTTTGAACGTGTTGGTATCAACGTTATCGTTGACGAAGTTTTCGTTTATGTTATCAAGAACGTTTTGTATATCCCCGTCAGTATTTTGTTCATCTGATTTATCAACGATCGTTTCTTCTAAGAAAGAGCCAAGCACCTTTTCCACGTCGACTTCAGCGTCGTCTTGGTCTTGGCCGCCGGGTTCTTTTAGTGTCTCAATGATGTTTTGAAGCTCTTTGGTAGTGAGATCGTCGTCGGCAAAGTTGTTGTCGTCAGCCTCGTCTGTGCCTTGATGTTCTTCTTCAAAGGCGGCGGTTTCCTCAACCATGGTTTCTTCTAGGAGTGCCTGCATGTCCTCTTCGTCGATCATAGAGGAGTCCCCAAGCTCGAGGGGTTCGAGGTCTGAGGCTGCGTTTTTAACGTCAGCGGGTTCTTCTTTGGCAGCAGCTTTACTTGTTGAGGGTGTACGTTGTAGAACGCTGTGTATTTTTTTCAAGAATTCATGGGACTCAAAGGGTTTGATCAAGAAGTCATCTGAGCCAACCTCTTTGGCTTTTTGCTCGTTGATAGGCTCAAATGCTCCAACAAGCAGTATTACGGGTATATGTTTTGTTGCCGGGTTAGATTTTATTTCCTTACACAGGTCGTAACCGTCTATCTTTGGCATGTCTATATCAGCAAGTATGATATCTGGCTTACTATTCTTTAACTTTGACAGGGCCTCCTGGCCGTCCCCAACTGTAATAATCTCGAAGTCCTCCTCCGATAAGATAAGTTCAACGACCTTCTGTATAGTGATACTGTCGTCGGCTAACAATAATTTCTTAGGCATCTTCACATCCCCTCTTGGACAATATTTAACACCATGTTCTTAAACGTACTTTTAAACTCTCAACCTTGATGTTTTATCTAAGTGTGTTGAACACACGGTTCAACAGGAAGACGGTCCTCACATACCTCCGCTGCGATGTGTAGAGGCAGTGGGTACACTGCTTGTATCGCTTGAACAGCTAAAGCTTGATATTAGCTTCTTTACCTTAGTTGACTTACATTGGGGACATGCACTATCACTTTCTGAAGCGCCCATTTTTTGAAATAACATAAATTCCCTGCCACAGTCCAAGCAGTTGTATTCATATATAGGCATATCTTACACTCCTTATCAATTTAATCGAATAGAACCTTAATTTATTATAGCACAAAACGAGCCGCTGGAAAAAGCCTTACCTCCCTTTGGGTGCATAAGAAAGCCGTGGGTTTTGCCAAAGAAGGGGAGGCTCTGCCTCCCCTCAGACCCCTCCGCAAGGGGACCAGTCCCCTTGACCCCATTAAAATATATCATTGTTCCCATGAATTTCTTATGCACCCCTCCCTTTTGCACTATGTCCTTTAACTGCTATGCCGTTTTTTTCAGTCCTTGAGCCTACTGAGGTGCCGCAGCGGCTGCAGAGGTAGTCGTAACTTGCACCATCGGGTAATATGAGAAGCAGTTTTTCTCGCACAGTTGTAGCAGCCTTGCAATTATTACAGTAGAGCGTAGTTGCTCTGAATTTCTCAAACTGCTTCATTAATATTCGTTGTATGTCTTCATAACGGTATCGTCTATTCTACATTTATGTTTTGGTAAAATCAACCCAAAAAAGCAGTTGATCCCGTCTGTTATAGAACTTATTGCAGAGGTTACTTTTTTGCCTTTGTCTTCTTACCTGCTTTAGCAGGTTGTTCCTTGGAGGTGCTATGCTTGGGGGACTTATTATCGTTTGTTTCTTTTGGCATCGCTGCAACTGGTTTATTTATAGCCGGTGTTTTTTCCTTTATGATTAGAGCCTCTCTAAGATTTGCCCCGGGCACGAACTTAGGCACCCGTGCAGCCGGTATTGTTATTACGTCGCCTGTTCTTGGATTACGTCCTTCCCGAGCCTTTCTCTCTTTGGCTGTAAAACTGCCAAAACCTACCAGTGTAACCTTGCCCTCAATTGTTAAAGCCTTGGTAACGTTAGACATGAATGACTCAATAATCTTCAAAACGTCGTTCTTACTTAATTTGGTATCGTCAGCGATGGCTGATGCTATCTCTGTCTTTGTCATAGAACCTCCTTTTTGATTGTTTTCATATTAATGATATCCTGAAATATTATACATTTGTTATGAATTCATTACAAGCCCGTTATAAGCCTGTCTCGTACAAAGACACGCGACTCAATCATTCACTCTTCATCTCTATTACAAACACGGCGCCATCATCGTCATTGTATACGTAGAGTCTTCCATTCATATTTTTTTCGATGATAACCTTTGACATGTATAAACCGATACCCGTACCTAGCTCATCTCCCTTAGTTGTAAAATATGGTTCAAAGACCTTATCCTTTATGTCCTCTGGTATACCGCCGCCATTGTCCTTGATTGCTATATTGACCCTTTCGTCTTCCTTATATATTGTTATAATTATCAGTCCCTTGCCAAGCAACAGCCCCTTTTTCTTATGCTGCACAATTGCATCCCTTGAATTGTTTACAATGTTTAAGATGACCTGAACAAATTCGCTGGGATAACCTCTTATAATAAGACACTCCTTGGCATCCTTTATCACCTCTATTGCAATCTCGGCATTCATGATCTGTGGTGAGACAATTGTAAGAAGCTCGTTAACGGCCTTATTAACATCAAATGTAATCATCTCCTTCGAAGGTTTGAAAAAGTGTCTGAAGTCGTCAATGGTCTCTGACATATACTTTATCTGATTCATTGCGTTTTCAACCGAACTATCAAAATACTGAGCATCAAGTTCACCGTGACTGTAAGCGTATCGCAGATCCTGGATCAGTAGTCCCAAGGCATTAAGGGGCTGCCTCCACTGATGCGCTATAGCTCCTATCATCTCGCCCATTGCAGCCATCTTGGATTGTTGTATCAGTAATTGCTCCTTTTGTCTTAGCTCCGACACCCTGTCTGCTATTTTTTGCTCAAGTTCTTTGTTTAACTCTATCACTTGCAGCGATTTTAACTTCAGTTCATCCTCAGCCCTCTTTTTTTCCCTCAAAGAGGCGATCATCGTATTAAAAGACGCAGAGAACTCACCGAGAAAATCAACCTGCTGGCTTAGATCCCCCTTGGCTACCTGCTTTGTCTGCCACGTTAGATGTCTTAGATTCGATTGAAGTTGTTTGAACTGGGAGATCAAAAAGTTCCGGGGGGGCGCCTCAGCATCAATATTTCCTTTTGATAGTGCATATAGAAAGCCGTTAGCCTGTGCAAACAATTCTATCAGTCTATTAACCGTATCGAATAGCCGTATGATCTCTTCGCCGCTGCTGTCTTGATACTCGATCATCTGCGGTATTGTACCACTTAACAGCTTATTTAGAGCTTCAATTGCCTTATCTAAACTCATGCTATCTCTGCTGCTTAAACAATTATCATGTAGCTCTACGCCAGCCTTGCCTCAAACCTGCAGACCCTTCCACCGGAGGCCCAACAATCAACCTCTTCGACTATAAAATCTCTTCCTGTGTAATTACCGAGTATCCCAGAGATGAACCCCTCGTCATAATTGCAGACGGTCTCATTGGAGACAGGAAGCCCAGAGCAATCTAGATCTTCTGCAACAGTAAACGTATACTCATGTCGCTCGACGTCGACCCTCTCAGTTCTGAGCAGGCCAATCTTAAACCTCTTTAACTTATCTTGGAGGTCAGATATGAAACCGTCTAAATCCAGGTTCGTATCTAAGACATTCTTACAAAACTCCGTCCCAGCCAGCTTGCCCGATGTGTACATGATATCATTTGACTTTTCTACGCCAAACTTGGTAATCAGAACGTCTCTGATCGTAAACTGCATAAGACGATAGACGGCCACTGAGGTTGACGGTCCTAAGTTAGGTCGCCCTATGTCTATATCGCCGACGTCTTTAAACTTGAACATAGGATTTTGTCTTTCTTCCTTAAACATAAACTAACCCTCCTCCATAAATAAACACGCACTGTATTATAACATTTATATTCGATGTTCAAGTATCTTTGCTTGAGCCATGGATTCCTACTTTCGTGGGAATGGCAGTAATAGCCGTTTTCCAAGTATGTCATTCCTACAAAAGACGGACGAGTCACCGTAATAGTTCAGTATACGATTGAAACATTGTGTATAAACATACGATATAATGGGGTCAATGGGACTGTCCCCTTGTGGGAGGGTCTGAGGGAGGGGGTTGCGAACCCCTGCGGCAGAGGCAAAGCCCTCACTTCTCTTAATATATACGGGTGAACTATTACGAGTCACCTAATTATTTGCCAATCACCCATGCGTCGTTGTCGTTGTAGCCGGGGTATTTAAGGATTTCGATGTTTGGGTATGAGGTTTTTATGAGTATAGAGTTGGCAAGGGTTGCCCTTTGAGTTATGAAGATTTGCTGCCTGTTCCTTCTTTGGGCTATGTTACGGATTAGCTCGATGTCTCTAGGATTATCTAGGGGGTCAACGTAGAGGACGATCTGTTCTCTGCTGCCGTAGAGGGCAAAGATGCAGTAGATACCCCAGTCGGGTATGATGTAAATGTACTGGCTTGCGAGGCTGTCTTGACGCAGATAGTCAAACACCTTCACCTTACTCCAGTCGTCGTGCCAAAAGACAGGCACCTGCAAGGTCTTATACGCTACGGCGATATTTAAGACGGCTACAATCGTGACAAGGGACGCAGCCAATGCCCGCTTGTGCTTGTATATGTATCCAATTGACAGGGCGACACCCAGTAAGAGGAAAGGAAATGCTAATACGTAATGGTGCCCTCTCCAGGAAAAGGGTGATAGATTTACAAAGTACAGTGATAGTAAAAACCCGCCCAGGCTGCTTATCAACAGGTCGTTTCGACTTACCCCACCCCAACGTCTTGCATACACCTGCCCTATAGCAAGTATGGCTAAAAGCGATGTCCATATAAAAGCGGTTAGTGTCTTTGCCGTGTCTTTTACCGTGTAAATGCTGTTTGCAAACTGAGAGAAGTCCGTTATGGCAGGGATGAGGTTCTTTTTCATATGGTAGATCTGATTGTTGTAATCCCAAGGGGATACGCTCTTGAGTCTAAGGAGGTCATCATAGTACCGGCATCCATACCTCGTCTCAGCCGTCATAAGGAGGAGGGTTGGCACTGCTGCAAAAACCGCAGCAATGAGGAGCGACTTGAGCATCCTCAACCTTGTGCTCTTATTGCTTTCTTGGAATGTGGGTTTGATCAGAAAAAACACAACGATAAGCAATGCCGGTATGAAGTTGACAAAAAAAGGTTTTTGCTCTATGCAGACGAACATCGTCAAACCGGCCAGTGCGCCTCTTAAGTGATTAATAGGACGACTGGCCAGGTACAGCAGGACAAACATCAGTGTCATTTGATAGATCACCGGCCCCCTGTCGGTGATACTTTGAAAGACGACGGGGAAACAAAAGAGGATAATCCCACCTGACAACCACAAAGGTGTCTTGGCTAACTTATGGATCACATACGTGATTATAAGCAAGGTCAGTATTCCCATAATTCGCGCAGAGAGGTAGTATGGCCAGATTAAGTACATGGGAAGGTAAAAGAGTGATGGCGTAACCCCCACGTACATGAATGAGCGCAGGGGCAGGAACTTGCCAAATAGTTTGAGGTCGTAGTATCCGTTACAGCCTTCGCGGAAGATATTCTCTGCAGCGTTTGGGAAAAAAAAGCAGGTAAGCTGGTGGTACTGGAGGTATTCATCCATATTCGGCGGCACTATTGTGGCTAACACATATATAGCTATCGATGAGGTAACTATAAGCCCCCATTTTTTAAGGAAATCCGTTAGCATATTGACGGCGTTACCCCCCAAAGCAGCGGCGTTGCTGGTACGGCATATCTGAACTATTACATCCTTCTTTTATTTTGACAATGTCAAATTTTATGGTTTACCACATCTGAAGGTCAATTGTCAAGTGTTTTCAAACGACTTTCTGTGGAACTTGCTCGGTTAAAAAACTTGTCGTTAATTTGTTCAATAGCTCGCTCTATGAAATAACGTTGACACTTCCACCATGCCAACTTTGATGGAGCAATCTCAAACGGGGCATTGCATAGGGCATATGAATGTTTTTTGGCGCTTTCTTCCCTTATTATGAGCCACTTTTCTACTACTTTATCGTCATATCTCAACCATACCCTTTGTATTGCGAAATCATCTTTTATCTCTCCTCGTTCGCTGCTCCTGAACGAATTCCATGCCATTGGAGATCTCCGGACTTTAGCAAACCCCTTACTTTTATTGGCTGTTGCCCTGATATGACCTTTACTCTTTTAGGATGACGACCTCTCTTGCCTTTGACAACTTCAGGTACACCCAACTGAGGTTCGCTCAGATATACGTTAGTATCGCAAGGTATCTCTGACATATAGACATGACTAACTTGTTGTATTTGACTACGAAGCCACTCACTCCTTCCGTATAGACCATCAAAACATATTGCCTCAAATGGCACACCGTTACAGATAACTCTATTAAGGCTTTCCAAGCCTATCTCTATCTTTGTTTTAAACTTCAGATCATCGGAGATTCCCAATAACTTTCTATCTTGTGCTTTCGATTCACTGAACCAGATTTCAGGTAGAAACAAATCTCCTTCTACCCATGTCCATACTGAATATCTCATTAAATTCGCATACGCTACAAAAACCCCTACTTGACTTTGGTCTACCTTCCCCATTCGCCCATTGTATTGTCTCACTGCTCCAGCCGCTTACCAGCCTTTTCATCAGCGCTTTCGTCCAAAATCAACACCCCACCTTCCTGTAAATCATCTGTTTCTCTGATATCTCTATGTATCTGATCATAAACAGCACGGACAGACCACGGCGAATTGCTCATGAAGTGCTGCATATTCTGAGCGCTTACACCTTCCTCTCTTCCTATATTGGCAAAATTCCGTTCGTTATCCATTCTCAACTGCCCTCTCATATAAATTTGCTATTATCCCTCGTTTTTGTCTTGAAACAGCCACTGTATCTCTCAAAAAAAACTTTTAAGTTTTTTGCTAACCCAACTACCCATTCACTTGCTAAACCCCATCTGCTTCGTTCTGGCTTATTGTTCACACCTGGTAAACTTATCATATCTATTCTCCTTTTTTTGTACAGATACAATAGTTTAACCGAATATCAATATGTTAATCCACTAAAACCCCGATTTTACTATAATGTGACATTGTCAAAGTAAGCATCTTCAGATAAAAAACGGGTTACTTTGTCGTGACTTATCGCCCCATCCAATAGATTAGACAGGTTTGTTGCTGACGTTTGGGCAAACGAACTAATAAGATAATCGCTGTAAAGGTCTAAAATTCTTATGTTCATAAAATTACTCCCAGTATGTTATGATAATGATACAGATATTTTATCATATTTAAACTATGCTTTTGCGTAACATGAGTTAGTAATGATATAAGTGTGTTGCAAAGTCTATTACACAAAAAACACCAGGTTCCTTTTCATTTCCTGTGGGGAACTCAACTCACGGTTAGCGACCAGCGGGAGCGGGAGGTACAATCTACCGCTTTATCCTTTACAGGCTTTCCCCCGAAAACAACAGGGATTAAAGGCGCCATGATAAGGCTTGCTATTGCTCATCACATAACATACATAGGCGGGGTTGTTAATCTTACCCACTCAAAGTTGGAAAGAACCAAATCAATGCACTTTACCTTCCACGGCAACTGTATATTAAGTGCCTGTTCAAATAAATTCTCTACCATTTGCATAACTCTGTCTCCTTATCTGTTTAACCCCTATTATACTATTACCCACTCACTTTGTGGAAGAACCAATTTTTAATTTAATAAAGTACAGTAATCCTGCCCTTTGTCTTTTTCACATTTGAGCGGGATTGTAGGTGAAGGTTCTATCGAGTGCCCTGCCCAGGGAGGTGAGGATTTCATAGGAGATTGTGTTTGCTGAGGAGGCAAGGTGGTCAGCTGAGAGCGCTGCGTTTCCATGTTTTCCAAGTAATATGCACTCATGCGGGTGGTTAGCCCCGCTCTCCCCTACGGTGGTTATAACATCCGTCAAGTCTATCATCGAGACGTCCATACAGACCCTCCCTATGATTGGCACAAGACGGCCGTTGACTATCACGTGTGTCCTGTTGGACAACGCGCGGTGAAAGCCATCCGCATAACCAATACCAATGACTCCAACGAGGGTCTCCCTGTTTGTTACAAACGTCCTTCCGTACCCAACAGATCTCCCCGCAGGCAGCCTTCTTATATCAAGTATCCTGCACTTAACGGTCATGGCTGGTCTGAGGTTACGACTGCCGGCCTTAAGCGGATCGTATCCATAAAGCATAAGGCCTGGTCTTATGGCGTCAAGGTCGGCCTCTTCAAAGTACATAGCGGCGGCGCTGTTTGCCATATGCCAGATAACATTGCTATCTCGGTAAGCCAGTTTCACCCTGAGACGGACAAATCGCTCTAACTGGACACTGGCGAAACTCATATCGGCTAGGTCGGCCTCACCAAAATGACTCATAAATCCTGTTATCTTAACACCTTTTAGAGCTAGGAGGCCCTTTATCTTTTCCTCGTCAACGTCAAACAGAAAGCCGAATCGGCCCATACCAGTGTCTATCTTTATGTGTGCGCTTACCTGTATATTTTTCTTTAACGCCCTGTTTGATAACTCCTTGGCATAGCCCGCCTCTGAGATGACCGGTATCAGGTTGTATCTGATTATCTCGTCGATGCTGAGGGCATCAAAAAACACCATGATAGGCTTTGTTATCCCTGCCTCTCTGAGTGCAAAGGCCTCTGAGCTAAAGGCAACCCCCAGACAAAAAACATCCATCCCCTCTAACAGGGTAGCTACTCTAACGGCGCCGTGCCCGTAGGCGTCGGCCTTGACAACGGCTATTACCGGACGATTATTGGATATTGCCTGCGCATATTCGTAGTTATGGCGTATGCTGCTAAGGTTTATCTCAATAAACGGCCCTCTTTTCATCTAGTGCTGCTTTCCACCTTCTCTTTGGTTTCAATGGGTTCTTTCTTTGGGGTTACGTCTATCTCGTCAGGCTCTGTCAGCCCCCTCTTAAGATTCTTGATAAACGAGCCCATTCCCTTACCAAGCTCTGGCAGTTTTGAGGCGCCAAAAAGCACCATGACTATTATTAGGATTAGCATTAACTCCTGTATCCCAATACCAAACATTGTCTCCTCCTTATGTAACTATATTTTTATGATCAGCATCAACCTTCTACTTTAATCATACTCTAAATCCAGAGCTTGCATCAATAGTTTTTAAATCAAGGGGGGTATTTATGTTGACAAAGCTCTTACCTTCCTTGTCTATTGAGGAAAACTCCTTCTCACATATATATTTAACATCAAGCTGGCCTAAAATATACTTAAGCCCCTTGTTGTAAGACTCTATAGCTCTCTCTATCACAGGGATGACCCTCCGGTTATAGACGGCCAAAAGGGGTTGAACCCTACCGTTATAGACGGCAACAACGGCGTCATACCCTGATTGCTGGCCGACTATATATTCAACTAGCTCCCTTCTTATAAATGGCATGTCACAGGCTGCAACAAAGATATCCTCAGCCCCTGTGGCTAGCAAGCTCGACAGTATACCAGTAGCTGGGCCTCTAGTGTCTATTATGTCTCCAATTAAGCGCGCCTTTCTTGAAAAATAGACCTCTGGGGAATTGGTACTGATAAGGCACTCACCGAAGCAGGTTCTTAATAACAAAATGGTTCTGTCGATGATCGTTTCGTTGTCTAACTTGATAAACCCCTTAAGGGTAGGAAAGCGTGTGTTCTTCCCGCCAGCAAGTATCACAGAGCTAAGTTGTCTACAACGCCCCTGTAGCAAGTTGTTCAGTTCTGCGGGACGAGTTCGCCTGCTATGTTGTGTTGGGCCTTATTCAATACTTTAGCGCGGCGGATCATAACGATTGCATCCTCTGTTGGGTCTATGTAATAGTCGGTACGCACGGAGAGCTTTTTAAACCCAAAACCTTCATAGAGCCTCAAGGCTATATCATTGGAGCGTCTTACCTCAAGCAGTATTTTTTCACAGGACAGGATGGTTAGTGTATCTACGATGTGGGCAACGAGCAGACTGCCCACGTTTTGACGTCTAAATTCAGGGTGTATGGCTAGCTTTAAGATGTGAGCCTCGTCAAACACGGCCTGTACAAATACGTAGCCTATGACGAGTCCCTTGTAACAGGCTGTCATACAGATGGAGAGATTGTTATTTAGCTCATATTGAAATGCCTTACGGGTCCACGCGCTTGTAAACGATCTCTCCTCTATCCAGAGAACCTGTGTAAGGTCATCTATTGTCATCGGGCGGATAGTCAAGTCCATATCTTTCCTCTGCCTGTGATTTTTTAAAATATAGGGGTGCTAGATCTTCAATACGGCATACATCCCCCTCTTTCAGTTTATCCAAGCCTAAGAGACCAACTGTAACTGGTGAGACGTACATCGCATCCACCTGTGCCAGTATAGCGTTGTTTTTGAAGTGCTTACATATTACATCTTGATAAATGGGAATTGCCTCTCCGGTAAAGACAATCTTTTCAGAGGTTATATTGTTCAGTAGTTCGTTTATGCCATAAACACCCGCCTTAACGAGTGTTGAAGGGCGGTTGTCCTGCCACTGAAAAACCGCTCCATAGACTTCGTCCTTTCTTGCGTCAAGGATGGCACATACTGGATAGGCACTGAGACGAAAGTTGTATGCAAGCGCTTGCAGGGTAGGTATCGTTAAGACCGGCTTACCTGTAGCAAAAGCAAGTCCCTTTACCGTACTGAGACCGACCCTCAAACCGGTAAACGAACCCGGTCCCACCGTCACGGCAAAGGCTTCAACATCACTAATATGGCACCCCGTGGAGCTTAACAGAAAGTCTATAGAGGGCATCAGACGCTCTGAGAAGGTCTTTTTTTTTCTCTGAGTGCTGATAATAAGCTCACCTAAGAGGCCTGTATCAGTGTCAATTAACGCTACGCCTCCAATCTCAGATGATGTATCAATAGAGAGTATCCTCATTGGTAATTTATTAAACCGGTAATAGACGCCGTATATTAAGTCGAAATATTAGCATCCATAACTACTTCAATATGCGCACATGTAAAATCATACTTGTAGGATATATTAACTTTATTAAAAATATTATGTAAAGAGTGCAGATGCAGTAATTCTCATTGAAGAGTGGAGATATATCTTTGTGGGGTTAAATTGGCAAAGGGGTGACTGTATGGATTGAGAGCAAGAGAAAACTCCGCAGCATTCTCCCTAAAAATATGTCTGAGCTTTACAGTTTCAATCTAAAATAAAGAAGACATCAGCAAAAATAGCGATACAATGAC
>PEAB01000163.1 GCA_002753395.1 Nitrospirae bacterium MYbinv3
ACCACAGTGCAACAGTCAGCCAAGTGCTTTGATAGAGGCAGCGGATACGGCCCTGTATATGGCAAAAAAGGCCGGGAGAAATCGTGTGGAATTTCTGGCGCGTGATGATATCTAAGCAGCGCCCTCTGTTGTTGACATCATAAAAATGCTGGAGTGTGTAAGTATTGCAAGCTAAACGGAGTTTTCCACAGAGGGTGTTTCCGCGGCGATAAGCCATTGGTGATAAAAAAAATTGTTACTGTAAAAAATCCTGTGATAATATAATAAGTTCCTGCAAAGCCAAAGAAGGGGGCGGCTCCGCCTCCCCTTCAGAATCCCCCCTGCAAGGGGAGGGGTGAGGTACCCCGGCCATGAAAGAAGTCCCATTGACCCCATTAATGCTTAACCCCTATCATCACAGAAGGAAGCTGCATATTTATGTTGACAGATTTTACAACTATATTGTATGGTATTTAAGTTATTTTTTAAAGGAAGGTATTTCTTAATGGGAAAGGTTTATAAGGTTGTTTTTCGTGGAGACATACAAGCCGGACAAGATATGGTGGAGGTTAAAAAAAGGCTTTCCTCAATCCTCAAACGAAAAGATGACAGACAGATTGATGAACTCTTCTCAGGCAAACGCCTCATCATAAAAAATAAAGTTGACTATGAGACAGCCGTCAAGTACAGCAACTACTTTAACCAAAGCGGTGCGTTGTGTACAATAGAGGCTATCGATGAAGCTCAAGAGTCGCTAGTCATAGAGCCAGTGCTCAAAGAGAAATCTGCCGATACCCCAAAACATCTCTTAAGACGCAGCGATGACACAAAAACGTGTACATCGTGCGGGGAAACAATTCAGGCATCCGATCTGATATGTAAATTCTGCAACAATCCCCAGAAAATGTCCAGGGAATGCCCAAACTGCAAAAAGCTGGTACCCAATCATCGGGATATTTGTGCGTGTGGATATAACCTGTCTACGGGACAATCAAGCGAATTGAAAACCTGCCCCGCATGTGCAGAGGAAGTTAAGCAAATGGCTAAAAAATGCCACCACTGTGGTTATTACTTCGATAAGAGCTTTATGAATGAGGAGGGGGTACGGCAGGAAAAACTTAAAGAAACCAAATACGCCTTAATATATGCTATTGTGGGATTTTTTTGCTACGGTATATTTTTAGGACCTGCAGCTATATTTTACGCTAATAAAGCACTTACAACTATCAAGAGCAATCCTCAGTATACAGATGAAAAAAACAAGTCAACAGTCGCGTTCTGGCTTGGTATCGTCGATACGGTAGGCCATGCAGTTATATTGCTGGCAACAATAGGAGGGTGGTAGGGACGTTGATTCTTGTAACAAATCTTTTGGTTTCCATATTTAATGATGTATATACTAAAAGTGATAGACAATAACAGTAATGTATATTTTTTAGTGTTATGCCTCTCTGTTTTGCTATTGTCACGCATCTTGTACGTTGAGGACGGATGTGCCGTTTCTCTTAACGGCGTAACATTACCGGGCATATGTGCATTTAAGAGTCTTTTCCATGTAAATTGCCCCGGTTGTGGGTTGACAAGGAGCTTTATAAGCATTAGCAGAATGCGCTTAGATAAAGCCTGGCAATACAATCGGGCAGGGATAATCGTATATGTATTTGTTCTTTTCCAAATCCCGTACCGGTTGTATCTTGTGGCAATAAATTCCAGGACAGGGAATCCACGGATCAATAAAATATTCAACATTTACCTGTATGTTATTTTCTTTGCGTTAATACTAAACTGGTTGGCTGGTTTTTACACAGGATGAACGACGACACAATGCCTGAGGCAGGCGTAAGCAGCAATAAAACCTATAGCGTGGTTTTCGAGGGCATCATATCGGCAGGCTTTGATGAGATTGAGGTCAAAAAGGGTCTCTGCAGATACTGCAAGGTGGACATTGACAGCCTCAAAGGCAAGCGGATTCTCCGTGGCTATCCGGTGGTCGTTGCGGGAAATCTCGACCTCGAAAACGCCGGAGAAGTTAAACGACTGCTTGACTCTATGGGCGCAGAATGCACCATCATCAGTCATAAGAAAGACAACAGAACCCTCAAATGTCCCCAATGCACCAAGCACCTGTTACAGCCCCTCAGAAACAAAGACATAGAGCTTGATGCCTGTAACCGGTGTGGTGGTTTGTGGTTTGAAAAACACTCCCTCGATAAAATCCTGTTGCCTCATACTAAAGACGATAAGAACTCCATGTATAGCCCTTCCATCATAGAAAACCTCGGGGCATACAAGGGACACACAACAAGCAATTGTCCGGACTGTCATATCCCTATGAACAGATACGAGCTTGCCCAGGGCAGTGGCCTGGATATATCCGTGTGTGCGCAATGCTACGGGATATGGCTGGAAAAGGAAAAAATAGCCCATGCAAAGGCATTCTACGAAATCCCTTCCGTCAAAACGGCATTGGAGAAGAAGCCAACATGGCAGCACTGGGTCTTTCAATTTGTCCTGTCCCTGCCGGTTGAGTTTAATATAAAGTCACGGAGGTTTCCTGTTGTTGTTACCACCATAATTGCAATTAACGTCCTTATGATGCTATTGGTAATTGCTCAGGATTCTCCGGAGACGTTTACCAGGAGGTTTGGACTGGTTGCAGGTGCAGACAAAACGCTTTCCTGGTTTCTGACCCTTGTCAGTTATCAGTTTCTCCACGGCGGATTATTTCATATCGTGAGCAATATGTATTTCCTTTATATCCTGGGAGACAACGTGGAAGACGCCCTGGGGCGAATACACTATCCAATGTTCTATCTGACCTGTGGGGTTGTGGCAGGGCTTACTCAGACGGTCTTTACATCGTCATCCCACGTACCGGTTGTTGGTGCAAGCGGGGCAGTGGCAGGGGTTATGGCTGCATATATGATGATTTTCAGAAAGGCCAAGTTGACCTTCATGTTTCTCTTTTGGCAAAAAAAGTTATCGGCCAAGTGGTATTGCGGCATCTGGATATTGAGTAATCTTACCGGTCTGTTATTTTCCAACGAGCTTGTAGCCTGGTATGCACACCTGGGAGGTTTTGTGGCCGGCCTTGTGTGGTCTTACCTGGCATATAACAGCGTTATCCGGAGTCATCCACTCTTGAACTACATCAACAAATCCCCCTGATAAAAATGCCGCACTCCCAGGTCAGTCCTCCAGGAATCCATACTCAACGCAGTTGGTACAGATAATCCCTGCATCTTTAACAAAATTTTAACTTGACAGATGACGATAATTGCTGTAGTATAGAGTGAGGTATAAATATGCTATATGGCTAAGTGTGTTGTATGTAATTCAAGAAAAGGTAAGAGAAACTGTCCTTCCTTTGGTGTGCTTATATGCAGT
>PEAB01000035.1 GCA_002753395.1 Nitrospirae bacterium MYbinv3
TGAAAAAAAGGAGGGCTTTGCCCTCCCTTAGACCCTCCCACAAGGGAACTTGTTCCCTTGACCCTGTAAATGTCAGGCGTGGCTGCTTAAAATGTCGCCCATGTGCATACATGTTAATGCTTAAGTCAACAGCATTACCCCTCAGACCCCGCAAGGGGACCAGCCCCATTGACCCAATTAAAGTATGTTTTCGTTCCCATAAGTTTCTTATGCGCCATTTGCTGGCATCCTCGCGTAAGCGGGAATCTGTTTTCAAAAGCTATATAAAACGCTGGTTTATAAAAAAGTGCAAAAGTATAGAAAGTTGTATAATAAAGTTAATAAAGAAGGAGGATTGAGAGATGGAGTTTTATGTGGTCTTAATAACCGCGCCGGATGAGCAGTCAGCTCAGGACATGGCGCTTAAGATTGTGGAGGAAGAGCTTGCAAAATGCGTAAACATCGTTAAGAACATCACATCTGTCTATTCCTGGAAAGGCAAGATTGAAACGGACTCTGAAGCGCTAATGATTGCAAAAACGACAAAAGATAAATTCCAAACCCTTATGCAGCGCGTCAAGGAGCTTCATCCATACGAGGTTGCCGAGATCATCGCCTTGCCCATCGTGGAGGGTTCAGAGGCCTATCTGTCCTGGCTGCGTATGTAGAATGGCGGTGTTCAGAACGAAAGGAGTCTAAACCTATGCAACATAACAAAGCAAATCTTAAAAGGGAGGCGGACTGCCTCCCCTTCAATGCCCTCTTTATACGGCCTCCACTGCCTTGACCCCAGGAACGCCTCTCCTAAGCTCAACCTCTATACCACCCTTAAGCGTCATTATCGACATAGGACAACTGCCACAGGCTCCAAGAAGTTTAACCTTTACAACACCGTCATCGGTTATATCTACAAGTTCCACGTTTCCGCCATCTCTCATAAGAGCAGGCCTCATTTGATTTAAGGCGCTCTCTACTTTTTCTCTGTCAACCATATTAAAAACCCTCCTAAATTTATTTAATTTAATATTTCACATCTCTATCTAAATGCGAAATCAGCTCTTTCTGTTATCATATCTTATAAAGATTATATATCTCCTTTCTAACTAGACACTCACACACAAAGATATCACCAAAGGGGAGTCTGAAGCTACAGTAACTGCTATTAAGACAGCGCACAAACAGGATCTTATTGTTTAAAAAAGTATCCACCTTACACAACCCTTCACCCCTGTTCTTAAGACAACGCAAATCCTTCTTACAATCTGCTGCCTCATTAACAATTTCATCCTTTATGTTTAGCTTTGGCTGCTCTTCGCTCATCTTTTTACTTTTTGTTTTTTACCTATATGTTATATATTATAACTTAAAAGTATAGACATTTAAAATGATGAAAGATATAAAACTATCGGCGAACCTCAAGGAAGGGTTTCTTAAGGAGGCAAGACAGAGGCAAATGGAGCTTGCCATACGGGTAGAGGTCGTTGCGTTATCCATCGTTCCCCGTCTTGTTGCAGGCGTGGATGCTGCGTTTTTAGGCGATAAGATCATCGGCAGCGCCTGTCTTCATAGATACGAGGGGTTAGACAGGCTGGAAGCGGCCTCGGTCGTACAGGATGTTGAGTTTCCATACGTGCCTGGGTTTCTTTCCTTTCGAGAGTCGCCTGTAATGCTCAATGCCCTAAAGGCGTTAAGTACGCTGCCTGATCTTATAATTGTCGACGGTCAGGGTATCGCACATCCCCGTCGCATAGGGCTGGCTTCTCACATAGGGGTACTTTTAGGCATTCCAACAATAGGCTGTGCCAAGTCGCTGTTAATCGGTACGCACGACAATCCCGGTCCGCTTAAGGGTGATTGGCAGTATCTATACGACAGAGGTCAGGTGATCGGGGCAGCGCTCAGGAGTCGAAAAAACGTAAAGCCGCTTTATATCTCACCAGGACACCTTATCAATATCGCCGATTCTATAAGCGTAATCCTGCATACCACCACACGCTACAGACTCCCAGAGCCAATCCGCTGCGCCCACAACCTCTCAGCAGAAGAGAAGGGAAGGAGGAGAAGGGAGGGCTCTGCCCTCCCTCAGACCCCTCCCACAAGGGGAGGGGTGAGGCACCCCGGCCACAAAGAAGTCCCCTTGACCTCGTAAATGTCGGGCGTGGGTGCTTAATATGTACATTATGCTAAAGTCAACAGTATTAACCCTCAACGCCCGCAACAACCTAATTCAGCTTGTAGGCTACTGGGACTACGATTTGGGCTGTGATGGGCGGTTTGGGGAATGGTGCGGTCTTCTTTATCGTTTCGATTGCGCTGCTATCCAGTACCGGGAAGCCTGAGCTTTCAACAACCTTTACGCTATCCACTTCCCCGCTGCCGGTTACAACAAACGAGATTGTTACCTTGCCCGACCAACCCATCTTTCGTGCCATGTACGGGTAGGAAAGATTCTTAAGTATCAAATCCCTAATGTAGACAAAGTGCTCTTTTAGGTACTGTGCCTTTGCGTCCTCTTGTACGCCTTGCTGATTTACGTTTGAGGGGGCTGTGGCAGCCTCCTTAACAACGTCTGATGGGACAGCGTCTTTTACACCTGATGCAGCGACACCTTGAGAGCGGCTCTTCTGCTCCTGTGCCCCAAACTTGTCTGGTTCCGAGACGTCAGGGGCCGGGGGGGCTGTGGCAGCAACTGCAACGGGAGCATCAGCTTGCAGAGGTTGGTGAGGTGTGCTTGTGACAACTGGCTCATGCTGCAAACGCGTTTGAAGCGGTGCAGGTCTTTGCGCTGAGGGCTTAGGTCTCTGAGGTACAGCAACTGTACGTTTTTCAAGCGACTGCCTGCTATGGTCTACAACAGGAGACACTGTGTCCTTGGCAGGAGGGGCGCTTACCTGTCTTTCTATGCTGAAGTCTATCATAACCGGACGCTGTGGCATAACCATAAAGGCGTTGAGACCAACAAAGACCATCAAGATTATAGTATGAAAGGCGATGGAGAGACTGAACCCTTTGGCCTGATACTGCCCCTGCTGTATCATCCTTCCCCCTTAGTCTGAAGACTCACTTGTTTAAATCCCATCTGCTTTATAACGTCAAGGACGCTGACAAAAACCTGCAGGCGTATGTCCTTATCTGCCCTGATAAGCACAGGGGCTTCCCTGCTGATGGCCGTTATCCTGCCTTTCAAGGCGCCCAGGGTGGTGGGGGCTGCATCAACGTAGATAACCCCTGCCTTATCGACCTCTATGGTAGTTGTCTTTAGAGCGCTTTCGTTGCCCTTAGACGCCCTTGGAAGCTCAACGGGTATCGCTCCTGTTGCGATAAACGTTGACGTCGTAAGCACAATGGTAAGCAGCACCAGCATGATATCCACTAGCGGTATGACGTTTATATAATCAAACTCTTTCTCTTGCATTTCGTATCTCCCATTGCATCAAGATAACCTTGACCCTCCTTAAGAGGAAATTATAGGTAGTGACCGCAGGGATTGCCACAACCAGCCCGATAGCAGTTGCCTTGAGTGCCAAGGCAAGGCCGGCCATAATCTTGCTGCTGTCCATAAAGCCATCCTTACCTATCGTGTAGAAGGACAACATTATGCCAAGCACCGTCCCCAACAGCCCTGTGTATGGAGCATTACTGCCTATAGTGGCTATTATATGGAGCTTCCTGGTAAGCTCTAACTCTAATTCCTGTTTGTCAGCAAATGCCTCTATCCTGATCTTCCTGTAAAAGAGGAATCTCTCAATGGCTATAGCCACCGATACAACACTCATCACCGCTAACAATCCCTGTATACCGTAATCAATTGCAATACCAAGCCACTGCATTACAACCCCTCCGCCTTTGGTGACTTCTCACATTGATCAGCACCCGTTGATGTAGGTCGCAGGAGAGCCATAGCCACAACAACAACCCCAAACCCAGCACACCCAAGACAGGATGCACAGGCACTCCCTGAGCATCTCGAAAGTGGGATAAGCCCAGTCAACCCCCCTAAAAACCCTGCTGCGCCATACAGGACATTACGTTTGAACTTTTCCATAACCTATAGCCTCCTGTGCACATATCTTTTGACACTGCCTGCATGGCATACACGACAGTTGATCTATAACAGCCTTCTCTTTTACATCTATTGCCCACAAAGGACAAACCTTTCCACAGGCGCCGCAGCCGTTACACTTATCGCCATCAACTCTGACCCGCCGGCCAACCCTGATGCCAAGACGGTTGAACAAGGCGTCAATAGCCCCGATGGGACACAACAGATTGCAGTACCCGCGCCCCCCCACGGCAAACACCCCAAGCACGGCCACAAGTCCGAGATTTACCAAGCCAGCCCCCCTTAAGAAGTTGGCCATGTCTGCCTGTGAAAAGGCCGCACCAAAGAGCCGTGGGATTGTGGCAAAGTTGCAGTAGTTACAACACAGGTTGCCTATGCCAAGCGCTGGAGCTGCAAGATACACCAGCAGATAGCCGTACCGGATGGACGATGCAGGGGTATGCTTGTAGTCTATCTTTAGAGCCTTTGGTACCAACCTGTTACCGGTCTCCATCGCCCCGCCAACTGGGCAGAGATGGCTGCACCAGTATCTGCCAAAAAAGAAGGTGCTTACCATGATACTCACAACGAGCGCCACTCCCATGTAGCTGCGTAGAAAACCCATAAAGAACTGACTGGCAGTTGCCCCCTTCTTCCAGACAAAGAACATCCGCGGACACCACGTCCCACAGAAGCTGCTCTCCTGCGTCAGTTGAAAGAAAAACGAAAGAGGCGGAAGAAACAGGACTATCGCCGCAGCTATTATCCAGTACCTGTGCTGTACGATAAAACTCCTCTTAGTGCTGATGCTGGCCTGCATGACTTGCCTCCCCCTTTGCCGCAAAAATTACCGGTACGCTCAAGACAGACTTATCGGTCTTTGTGTCATAAAATACGAGCTTATACTTACCCTCAACGTACCTGTCGTCTTTGTATTTGCCCGGGCTATTCTGAAACTCACTTAAACATCCCTCTGAGCAGAAGAAGTAATCCTTACCGTTGTGTGTATGCCTGATAAAGTTCTCTTGATGCGGCATCTTACACACGGGGTCAACCGTGGGAGGCTTAATCACTGCCCACAGGGCTATCCTGTCGCCCGGCATAAGACCGTAGAATACATCGTCTTTAAACGTTGGAAGCCTCCGTAACCCAAGGTCAATCACGGGGTGTGAGGCATATAGACTGTAGGACAGTTGCGGCTGCCCCTCTAACACTATGCGCACATCACCGCTATAGGGCGGGATAACGGTTGCTGTGGATATCAGGGTATAACCGCCCCATCCGCTTTCAAGAAAGGCCGGATGGAGCGCCTTGCCGCCCTCTGCCTTGATCAGGCCCATAGAATGGGCAGAGTCTCCCCATCTGTACGTGGCGGCAAAAAGCGATATAAATACCGATAGAACAAAAAACACTACCTTTTTCATCTCTGCTACCTACCTGTTATTTACTTAATAATGACTGCCAAATGCAATTTGTCTTGAACTCAAACTTATCTGTCTGCAACTGCAAGTGCGGCCTAATAAATCTAATGATGGACTGTGATCAGAACTATGGCGCTTTCAATCACAGACTTCATCTAATCATTTCTAATTAAAAGTATAAGGCAGTTCTAGGGGGTCTGTCTATTGTGAGGTCTAACAAGCGCCCACTGAGGTTATGTATGGATACATCATGGGTCTTAAAATACAGCGTATCAGTAGGTTCGTATCGCGCTTCACACACGCCGGGCATATCCATGCTCACCGACACTATCGGATCAGCCACACTGCATACATCAAGCATCAAAAACCGCGTCTCATCCTTATCAGCAATATGTGTGATGGTTAGACTCAATGGCATAGATATCGACATAACTATAAAGCACAGAACAACTAAACCTACCTGCCGCATAATAAAAGTGTAATCAATAATATCAAAGACTGTCAAGGCAGGGCATGATTAAAAATGGGAACAAAAACATACGTTTAATGGGGTCAAGGGGACCAGTCCCCTTGTAGGAGGGTCTGAGGGGGGACAAAGTCCCCCCTTCTATAGCATTAGGACTGAGGGAGTACACTGGTACCATCTTTATATACCCCCATGCTTGTGAACTTTCTGTAGCGCTCCTGTAACAGTACATCCCTTGACTGTCCTTTAAGTACCCTAAGTGTATCCACTATGCAGGTCTTGACAATCCGTGCGGCCTCGTCCAAGTCCATGTGAGCCCCGCCTGGGGGTTCCTCGATTATGCCGTCTATTACACTGAAAGATAAGAGATCGGAGGCCGTTAGCTTCAATGCCGATGCAGCCCTTGAAAAATCCTCCTGAGTGAGCTTGTCCGACTCCCAAAGGATGGCCGCGCAGCCCTCCGGCGATATCACGGAATATATAGAGTACTCAAGCATTAACAACCTGTCCGCAACACTCAGGGCAAGCGCACCGCCACTGCCTCCCTCGCCTATCACAATCGATACCACAGGTACTGCCAAGAGCGAAAGCTCTAGGAGATTGGTTGCAATGGCCTCGGCCTGTCCCCTCTCCTCAGCCCCAGTGCCGGGGAATGCACCAGGCGTGTCTATGAACGTTACAACGGGGATGTTGAACCTCTCGGCCAGCTTCATAAGTCTAAGCGCTTTTCTATAACCCTCTGGATGGGGTTGGCCAAAGTTCCTACTTATTCGCTCCTTTGTCCCGCGGCCTTTTTGATGACCTACTATTAGCACAGAGACGTTGTCTATGGTGCCAAAACCGCCTATGATCGCCGGATCGTCGGCAAACCTGCGGTCGCCATGAAACTCTATGAAATCCTCAGTGATCCGGCTTATGTAATCAAGCGTGTATGGCCGCTCTGGGTGACGCGCCAACTGACATTTCTGCCACGGCGTTAGTTTTACGATCAACTCCCGTCTGCGCTGGTTAAGTTCTTGTTGAAGCTGTTGCAGCTCAACCTCAATAACGGGATTATCATTGTTTCGACGACGCTGAAGCTCCTCGATCTTAAGCTCCAGCTCCTCAAGAGGCTTTTCAAATTCTAAATAAACTCGCATATTAGAGGTTATTAATTAAATGTTATAGAACCTTTTTGTGTAATGCTTTCAATCTCTTTAAAGAGTCCCTGGTCATAACCTATAGTGTAAGAGGTTTCTATGGTGGTATCCCTGCCATCCCTGCAAAGCCGCAGATACACCGATATCCTGCCTTTATTGCTGTGCAGCGTCCTTTTCAGACGCTCAAAGGTCTCATTGTTGCAGGGGGTACGCGTGAGGTCTATTTCGATCTTTGAGTAGCAGTCCGTAAGGACTACCGATACGTCTGATACCTCGTTGACGATGATCTTGGTTCCCTTCTCTGAGGCCTCCAACTTGCCCCTTACAACGACTACTACATCCGTTTTAAGCAGCTCCTGCACCTTTAAAAGCGTCTCAGGATATATAACACACTCAACCCACCCATAATCGTCCTCTAACATAACAATGGCCATTATCCGCTTGTCCTTCAACTGCTTCTTCTTAAGCGATGACACAATGCCTGCCACCCTGATCTCCGCACCGCTTATCGCTTCCTCAAGGGCTGAGGTCTTTGTGACCCTGAGCTGTCCTAAAAGGCCTTCATACTTTCTTAGTGGATGACCGGTGATGTAAAACCCAAGCGCCTGCTTTTCGTATTTGAGTTTGTCAGCCTCTTCCCACTCGTAAACGTTACTTCCCAATGGAGCATCTGATATGTCTTGCGTTTTTTGATCAAAGCTGTCACCAAACAGTGACGGCATCATGTGGTTACCCGATAATAGTACATCAAGACTCTCTACAGCCCCTGCCCTGCTGCGACACAGGGCGTCAAACGCACCGGCCTTTATCAGACTCTCAATCACCTTCTTGTTGACCTTGCGAGAGTCCACGCGCCGCACGAAATCATCGAGGCTCTTAAACGGCCCTTCTTTCCTGCACTGAAGTATTGACTCTATGGCGCTGCCACCAACGCCCTTTACGGCCTCCAGACCAAACAATATAGCCTTGCCGACTATCCTGAACTTGCTGCCGCTTCTGTTTATATCAGGAGCTAATATGTCTATGGACATCTCCTGGCATTCCTTGATGAACTTAACTATCTTCTCTGTTGTGTCCTCGCAGGAGAGGTTGGCGGCCATGAACTCAACGGGGTAGTGGGTTTTGAGGTAGGCCGTCTGGTAGGCAAGATAGGCATACGCCGCCGAGTGTGACTTGTTAAACCCGTACTTGGCAAACAGGGCCATCAGATCAAATATCTTTATGGCCTTCTCTTCAGAGATGTTGTTTTTTGTAGCGCCGGAGACAAACTCGTCCTTCTGGCGGTCCATCTCCTGAGCGATCTTCTTACCCATCGCCTTTCTAAGGATATCGGCCTGTCCCATTGAGAAATTAGCCAGCTTGTTGGCTATCCTCATAACCTGTTCCTGGTACAAGATAACGCCATAGGTCTCATCCAGTATATCCTTTAACTGCGGAAGGTCATAGACGACAGGTGTCTGTCCCTTCTTACGTTTGATGAAGTCATCCACCATGCCGCTGCCAATGGGGCCGGGTCTGTACAGGGCAACCAGGGCGATGAGGTCCTCAAACCGGTTGGGAGACATCTTTATGAGGATGTCTCTCATACCAGGGCTTTCAAGCTGAAATACCCCCGTTGTAAGCCCGCTGCTTAACAGGTCGTATGTATTTTTATCGTCAACGGGGATATCTTTAAGTATAATATCAATCCCGCGTTCCTTCAGGTACTCAAGAGTTCTTTTGATTACCGTGAGGGTTTTGAGGCCGAGGAAGTCAAACTTCAACAGGCCGATTTTTTCGATGGAGCTCATATCAAACTGGGTGATGGCGGCTTCTCCGGGGTGCTGGTACAGTGGTGTATAATCGGTCAACGGTGTGGGAGAGATGACAACCCCCGCGGCGTGGGTTGAGGCATGGCGGCAAAGCCCCTCTAAGCGCATGGCGATATCTATGAGGCGCTTTACGTCCTCGGATTTTTCATAGGCGTTTCTTAGCTCAGCCTCAGCCTCCATAGCCTCCTTGATGGTTATGTTCAGCGTGGTTGGGATGAGCTTGGCTATCCTGTCAACCTCGGCATAGGGCATTCCCAGCGCCCTGCCCACATCCCTTACGGCTGCCTTGGCGGCCATTGTTCCAAAGGTTATGATCTGGGCAACGTGGTCTTTACCGTATCTCTCGGCTGTGTAGGTAATGACCTCTCCACGTTTGTCCTTGCAGAAGTCCACGTCTATATCAGGCATACTGATCCTGTCTGGGTTGAGGAAGCGCTCAAAGAGGAGGTTGTACTTGATCGGGTCTATGTCGGTAATATCCAGACAGTAGGCAATGAGTGAACCCGCCGCAGAGCCCCTGCCCGGGCCAACGGGTATGTCCCTGGTGCGGGCGAAGTTTATAAAGTCCCATACGATCAAAAAGTATGAGGCAAATCCCATCGAGTTTATCACCTTTAACTCGGTGTCAAAACGCTCAAGGTACTGCGGGGCAGGCTCCTGGCCAACCTTTCTTTTTATTCCTTCTTGAGCGAGCTTCAGCAAATAAGTTTCGGCTGTCATAGAGCCTTCTATATGGTACTGGGGCAGCATGTTATTGTACAGATTAAATGAGAGGTTACATTTCTCTGCTATCTCAACGGTATTGAGGATGACCTCTGGGGTCTCTGAAAAGGCGTACTTCATCTCATCAGGGGACTTGAAGTACAGCCCGTTTGTCTTGAACCTCATCCTGTCCGTATCGGTAATGGTCTTTCCCGTCTGGATGCACAGGAGTATGTCATGGGCGGTGTAGTCGTCCTTTTTTAGGTAGTGGCAGTCGTTTGTGGCCACTACCTTGAGATTCAGTTCTTTGGATAGGGCTATGAGTTTCTTGTTGACGTCGAGTTGTTCGGGGATGCCGTTGTCCTGTACCTCAAGGTATAAGTTATCGGGACCCAAGATATCTCTGTATCTAATAGCGGCCTCTTTAGCGGTGTCAAGCATGTCTCGCTGTAGATAATAGGGGACCTCCCCCTTTAGACATGCAGTCAGGGCAATCAGCCCCTTACCGTGTTGCTGCAACAGCTCCATGTCGATACGTGGTTTGTGGTAGAAGCCTTCCGTGTAGGCCTTTGTAACAAGCATGACCAGGTTTTTATAGCCTTCCAGGTCCTTGGCTAAAAGGACGAGGTGAAAGTATGCGCCCTTAGTGTCGGTTTTATTTTTTTCATGGCGGCTGCCCTTGGCCACATAAAGTTCGCATCCAATGATAGGCTTAATACCAGCATCTTTGGCCTTTTTGTAGAAATCGATAGCGCCAAACAGGTTGCCGTGGTCAGTGATGGCAAGCGCCGGCATCTTATACTGCAAGCCCATCTCAATAAGCTCGCCAATCCGTATAGCTCCATCCAACAGGCTGTACTCGGTATGTAGATGAAGAGGGATATAATCTGCCTGGTGCATACGACGCTATTATACCGCTTACGGTAGTTTAAGTCAATGGGGGAGCTAAGAGAAGGGGGGACTTTGTCCCCCCTCAGACCCTCCTACAAGGGGACTAGTTCCCTTGACCCCGTAAATATTCTTACTCCCTATGTATTTCTTATTCCTTAGTTTCTGGAAATAACCAGTTTGATCAGCCATAGAAGTAGTCGTAACGGTATAAGCGCTATGTTTGCCTTAAACTTATATAACTGTTCGAAAAAGGGCTTTTCTTTGTACTTCTTGATCAATATACTGAATGTTTTCAATAGACTATTGATTGGAGGAATCACTTCACTGACTGGTAAATTGTCAATTTTTAACTTGTCTAAGCTGTAAATCAGAACAATTTTTTGTTCCTCTATAGATAGCCATGTTTTATAACCAGGCCAGAAGTTGCCGTCAAAACCTTTTTTTATTCCTAATTTTCCTTCGAGCATCTGACGGGTATCTAATTTTCCCATAAGGTAGTCGTTTTTCCGGAAATCTCTGTCAAGAAAGCCGCTAAAGTGCCCAAGGGCAGCGCCTGCCAGCTTGCCGTGTGTTTTCTTGTCATGGTAAATTTTGACGACATTGATTGGTTCATCTACATTGACGCCTGATGCGTTACGCAGTGATTCGTCAAGGATGACATAGCAGTCAATCTTCTCTTTCAGGTTCTTGTCAAGTATTTTTATAAGCTCTTTACTAATCTCTTCATAAATACCGTTGAGTTGTGTCAGAGCCTCAATTAGTATAACCCGAGCTTTTATAAATTCATTCCATGTTGCGGATGATAGTTCATTGGAACTTTTGTCCTTGTAATCCTTCTCAATCCAAAATGTAATCTGGCGAAAATCGAGTTGAATCTTCTTTATATCAGTTACTTTAGCGTTGTAACGGAGGAATAATTCGTTTATATCCTTACTTATATCCTCTTCTATTAGATCCTTTAATCTACTGAACTCAGGATTGCTCTCATCGACTATGTTGTCGGTAAAACGATAGATCATGTCAATGTAATCAAATGGTCTCAAGATTTCTATCACCTTGGCATGTTCGGTTTCTACGTCTCTATCTTTTCCCAGAGTTGCTTTCTTTACAAATCGATACTTAAGCATTGTTACACATTTAAGGTAATCGGGCAGGTGCTTGTGTAATCTAGCGGTCTTTAAGTCCTCTATAAATTTAGTCAACATCTCTGAACAGCCTTGAGATGAGTCGATGTTTTTGCAGAGCGTATGCCACAGTTGTTGAACAAGACTTTTAATCTGCATCGACTGGTGATTGATCCTCTGCAGGCGTTTGAGGTCATCGCAGATCGTCTCTGCCATTTTAACATTTAGTACGGTTAAGAGTGTCTGTATGGGATCGGGTGGGTCATCAGGGTTTACACTCCATTTTGTTTTTTTGCGTGTGTTATCGTCAGAGTCATCGTCTGGATCAGGCTCGACGAAAAAGTACCACCATTGGCCATCAGCGCTTGATGCTTCTATGTAATCGATGGCATGACCGAGCGGTTTGTTGTCCAATACCCCGCCGTCAAAATACCAGAATTTAGCCACATTATTCCCTGATAAGCTAGGACTATCGGTAAGCTGAGGAGGAAATGCCGCAGGGAAGGAGGAGGTTATCCTGGCTGCCTTTGCAATATCTTGCCGGATTGTATCATTACCAATGGCACCTCTGATCTTGCCCTCATCAAAGGTAAAAACCTCCGTGTGACGAGTGGTAAGGAATGCCCGGTCGGCATATTTGCTCGTATTTACAAAGTCGCTCTCTATGGGTACCGCGTCAAAATACCCCTGCATATTTGTTCCTGTGACATATATTGTGAGGTCTCTATTGGGTGGGGGAGTAGTCGAAGGGAGCTGCAAAAACCCAGCAATCTCAGTCTCCAGTATGTCGTTATTTAAAAACGAGCGTATATTCTGCCCCCCTTTATATTGTAAATTGGATATATCTGCAACGTCCAACCATATACGCCGCATCTCGTTGATATGGCTGCTTGGGTCTTGGGCATTCAGATAAGCAGCAGACATCAGAATCGCAGCCAGCCCGCCAGCCGACGACCCCGATATTACCTTGAGCTTCACATCTGGAATTGCACTGGTGTTTTCCTCTCTTTGCTTATCGCAGTACTGTATAAATCGTAAAAACTCCTCAGCCACACCGGCCTCATATACGGCAAGAGAAACCCCGCCGTAAAAGGTCATTCCAATATTGACAGTTTCCATAATACGTCAAACATCCTCTTTGTTAATCTAAACTCCCCTAAATATCTCATATAGAATCATAAAGATAGTTCAAACGTCAAGGTCTTCAGGGGAGCGGGCGCATAAGAAAGCCGTGGGAAATTATGTCATTCCTGCGAAAGCACATATGCGTCAACTTTAGGACTACCAAATATTTTTCCTGTAAATCCTTTAACCTGTGTAATCCTAGTTCAGACAATCCCTATGTTTCCTTAAATCTGACATTGTCAAAATAACTATACGCGAAATAAAATCACTATAGCTTTATCCTGAATTCACAGCCCTCTGCCGTGTTCACCGCCGTTATTGTACCATTCATGTACTTCTCTATTATGACCCTGGCAGCGTACAGACCCAGACCGGTACCTCTGCTCTTTTCCTTTGTTGTAAAGTACGGATCAAATATCTTTTCTAAGATATCATCACGGACGCCGCCTCCATTATCAGAGATGGTTAAGGTCACCCCCTCTGCCTGAGACCCTTGATAAGCGGTTACCCTTATTATACCGTTGGTAATCTTTCTTTCTTCAAATACATCCTTAATATTTGTCAAGAGATTGAGGATCACCTGTGAGAATTCGTTTGGATAACCATAAAGAGTAATCTTGTCATCTACGTCAAAGTCTATTGTGGTATCGCTGCTCTTTAGATAATCCCGCATAAGAGATACGCTTTTCTCTACTGATGCTGCTAGACTAAACCATACTTTACTTTTATCAGTTACGTAGAAACTCTTAAAGTCATCTAAGGTCTTTGATAAGCCAGTTAGCTCGTTCATCATGGTCTTTACGGAACGCTCTATATACTCTTTGTCCAACTCATCGTACATATAGGCGTCCTCGATGTCCTGCACCATTATGCCGATTGCACACAGCGGCTGCCTCCAGTGGTGGGCAATGTTGACAAGAAGCTCGCCTAATGCTGCATGTCGGGATTGCTCATACATGAGGACGTCCTTCAAGCGGTTTTTTTCAACCTCCTGTTCAACCCTCTCCTTCAGTGTCATGTTGAGTTCTTCAAGCTGTTGTGTTGTCTTAAGAAGCTCGTTTTCGTAGCGCTTTCTCTCGCTTATGTCGCGTGCTACGGCCACCATGTAGTGGTTTGTCTCAATTGCTATATACTTGACGTTTATCTCTACATTGAATAGTGAACCGTCCTTGCGTCTGTGTTTGCTTTCAAAGACTATAGGACCGCTGTTTCTAAGCTGGGCAACGTGCTTCCTCCAGTTTGGTTCATCCACTATGATGCCTTCAACATCAACCACGCTGAGACTGAGGAGTTCCTCCCTTGTGTAACCCAGGCTCTGGCAGGCCTTGTCGTTTACATCTAAAAATTTAGAGGTCTCAGGGTTTATAATGAAAATAGCGTCATTTACTTGATCTATTAACTTCTTGAACAAAACCAAGGAATTTTGTGCCTTCACCCTTTCCGTTATGTCGTGAATCACTGAACAGATATGCAGTTTGCCCTGTATTTTCATAGGGCTGTCATAGCTTTCAACCTCTCTTATCTCACCACTTGCCAGTTTATGACGCGCAAAAAGATGATGGCTTTTACCGTTTTTCAATCTCTCAAATATTTCATGGATCTTTTCTATCGGATAGATATTAATGTCCGATATATTCATGTTTAGGAGTTCTTCTCTATTGAAACCGTAAAAGCGACTTGCGGAGGCGTTTGCATCCACGATTTTTAATGAGTCTACCTCGATTAAAAACATCACGGCGCTGGTATCGTAGAATATGCTTTTGTAACGCTCCTCGCTTTCTCTGAGTTGTTCGGTGCGCTGTAATACCCTTTGCTCAAGCTCGTTGCGGGCCTCTTGAAGTTCGAGATTGGCCTCCTCGAGTTTTTGCAGGCTCTCTCTGTTTTCAATAGTCCTGGACAATACGTTGCAGATGTTTCTTAAAAATGGATCGTAAGGGGCAAATTGCTCGAAGTCTGTTAAGTCAAGTATGAGGTAGCCGCAAAAGGCGTTTAAGGTCCTCAGGGCCATTAACTTCATCCCCTGTATGTTTTCTATAGCACAGTCATGGTTGAGGTAATCGACCGGCCGCTGCACATTGCCAGAACAACAGGAGAACTCAACACCTTCTGAAAGCACAAGACGCCCCTTATAGCATATGTAGATTGCAGACACACCAGGCACTTCCAAAAGCGCTTTATTAAGGAACTCAGCCATACCCTTAACGCTGGGCATGATGTCAAGCGTCTCCTGGATTACAAGCAGCTTGCCTACGACGTCTGCCTGCACCTCTGAAACACCCACTACGTTAATGTGCCCTTCTCGCTAAAAACACGTCCGGTTGTACGTAGTATGGGTTTCTAACGATCTGCCCGTGGACTATCATTAACGGGTGGACGCTGAGGACATCAAAGAGGGTAGCACCGCTGTACATCTTTGCATCGTACTGGCAGAGAATACCGCTGAAGGGATAGTCCAAGACGAGCTTGTTGAGCATTGTTGCCTCGTATTCCACCCAGCGCTCGGAGCCGGGTACTCCCCGCTGTGTCCACCAGGTCTCACCCGTGCCACGCACCGCAGCATAGCCCTCGCTCTGGCTGAGATTATAAAAATCCTTCCACGTCTGTAGCATGGACTCAATATCGAAACTACCACTGGGACAATAACCCCTCATGGCCGTTTCCATAACTAGCTGCCCAGTACCTCTGGCCTCGTCAACAACATCCAGTCCCATAACCTTGAGGTATTCATCTATATCTCCTGTTGTAGCAACATCCACAAGGTACACGACCTTTTCCTTTGCCAAAAGACCGCTTTCTACAAACTTTGCCATGACCTTCCTGCGTTCCCTGTCGTCATTGTATATATAACACATGTGAGTACCAAGGGGGAAGGTCTCCTTTGTAAAACCATAATCTACTTGATAGCTGCCCGTCTCCATAGTAGCCTCCTTTATGCTTTTTCTAATCTATACATATAAGGCACTAATACCAAGTTGCGTTTATACCACATTAGTATAGAAGGGGAGACCCTGTCTCCCCTCAGACCCCTCTGCAAGGGGACCAGTCCCCTTGACCCCATTAAAGTTCAACTTTTTTGTATGCAACTTAGTATAACACTGCCTATATAATAATTATAGCAGTTTTCGTATAAATGCAAACACTGTGAGTACATAAGAAACTTATGGGTCGTCTTGTCATTGCCGTGCTCGACACGGCAATCCACAAGCTAATAGTTTCCTGTCAAGGGAGGGGGATTGAATATCACTACCTCTGCAGGACTACCGTTAAAACATGTCAGCCATATTTTCAAGTGTCGAGACACTTATCATGTACGTATCATCTTCAAGCCTTCCCTCTATCCTTATAGGATAACAACTGCTTAATCCCTTTTCAATATCACGTATAGCATAACTGTTCTTACATGACCTGCACATAACATAGCCGTCGTGAAACTCAAACCCAAGCCTATTGTGATAACAGGCCTTACAGGCATCAAGAAATGATAGAACCCTACCATCTATCTTTATAACAAAAAAATTAATCTTCTTATTCTTATACCTGTACGTATAAAATACCGGTATCTCAGGCGCTAACGACCTTACACTAAATACCAGATCTGCCCCTCGCTGAGCAGGTGTTAAAAAACCGGATTGTGAGCTGCATGAAAAAAGCATCAAACCCAATACGACTAATCCAACCCCTCTCATTGAAAGTTTAAGCCAGCTCTGCAGATGGTATATGCACACAGTAACAACTTAAACAATCCACGATTAACATGTACGGGGTCAAGGGGACGAGTCCCCTTGCGAGGGGGTCTGAGGGGGAGCAGCGCTCCCCCTTCTTTCTTACACAAGAGCGCTGATGCCATCTATGCAACACATGGGTCGAGCCCATTGCCCGTTTAGCACCTTGATGAGAGCCTGACGCTCGTGCTCTAGCCTTGATAGCACCCAGATGGTCTTCATTCCTAGGGCCATAGCCGGCGCTATGTCGTTTTCATACGTATCGCCTACCATGAGCACCTCTTGAGGGTCGAGCTTTAGAGCATCTAACGCCCTTAAAAACATCTCAGACGCTGGCTTCCTGTAACCCTCCCTAAAGCTCAGCGCCACGTAATCTATGAGTGAGAGGAGATCTGGACAGGCCTCCCTAAAGGCTATGTAGTAGGGACTCCACATATTTGAGATAACCCCTGTCTTACAACCCGTATCCTTAAAACTCTTAACAACGTCATAAGCAGCGTCAATCCTTTCTAAAGACGCCGGCTGACTCTCCCACAACAGGGCGATCTTCTCCTTTGCGGCGGGGTCTATGCCGTTAAAGGCGGCCTTAAGACGCTCGTAGACCTCAGCGGGAGTTTGGAAATCCTCCTGCATGATGATATCGCCTACCGCAGCAGAGTCAACACCGGGTATATTGACATAGCCGGCAATCAAGGTGTTTGGCGAGCGCCCCGGGCTGTTTACTAACGTAGAACCTACGTCAAAAAAAACAGCTTTTAGACTATAGGTCTTCAACAGAGAGCTTGCTAGGTTCAACGGTGTCTTGCTTAACATACTTGGACCTTGGGTTTTTGTTGTAAGGCATCTCAGCGGCTGAGGATAGCAGCTCAAAGGTAAAGGCACAGATGCGCATGGTTGGATATAGGGCTATTGGCATTCGACCGATGTTGCTTAACTCCAGCGTGGCCTTGCCGCACCATCCGGGGTCAAACTTCGAGGCCGTTCCATGTATGATAAGCCCCAGTCTGCCCAGTGAACTACGCCCGTCTATGTGGCCTACCAGGTTGTCGGGGATCTCTAGACTCTCTATGGTTGTAGCCAGGACGAAATCCCCTGGCTGTATGATAAAGGGATCTGTGTCCTTTATCTCTACCCGTTTCATTATATCCTCCATATCCAGAGTACCCCGCAGGTCGATGAAAGGGTGCCTGCTGTACTCAAAGACACAAAACTCATTCCCCAGTCTCAGGTCGATCGAACACGGCCCTAATTGTCTTGACAGGTCGGGCATGGGGGTGATCTTGAGTCTGCTCTCGGCCAGCCATTTCTTGATGTCCCTGTCTGATAGAATCATTTCGTCACCTCTTCTTTTATAACTACCAACTCTTTACTCTTTGGGAATATTATCTTGGATGCAATTATACCAATCTCATATAGAACAATCATAGGGACGGCCATCAATGTCTGGTTGAAGGCATCAGGGGTTGGTGTAAGTATACCCGCTATGATGAAGGCAAAGACAAATGCGTATTTCCTGCTGCTGGCCAATCTCTCCGGCGTGACGATCCCAAACCTGGTCAGAAACAGTATCACTATGGGCAGTTCAAAGACTAACCCAAAGGCAAGAAGGAACTTTATATTGAAATCTATGTAGCTGCCGATGGATAACATGGCCGTAAGCGATTGCGTCTTATAGGTAAGCAGAAAGCCCAGGGCAAAGGGCAGGATTATAATGAAACAAAAGGCAGCGCCCATCAAAAAAAGCACTGAACCACTTACAATAAAAGGCAGCGCTAACTTCTTTTCCTTGGGCAACAGCCCTGGAGCAACAAACAGCCAGACCTGTGTTAGCACTACGGGCAAAGATACAATAAAAGCAGCAATCATCGAGAGCTTAAGGTGCATCCAAAACGCCTCAGCAGGCTGCAGAAATACGAGAGAGACATTTTTTAGATTCTTAGAAACAAAAAAGATAAAGGGCGTCTGCAGCTTGAAGACAAGCTCCTTTTCCATAGGAAACATGAGGATTTTTAGAAGCTCCTCGGAGTAGTTGAATATGACGATAAAAGAGACCAAGACTATCGTCAACGTTATAAGCAGGCGTTGTCGCAGTTCGCTCAGGTGGTCGATGAACGACATCTTATGATCTTCGACCGGGTTATTTTCCATCGAGCTTACTGGATTCCTCCTTTTGTGCTGGCTTTTGTAGATCAGTCTGCTCCACACGGTCATGTGATGGATCAGCTTTCTCCCTAAGTTCGCTGGTGTTATGTTCTTGCGTCATTGCTGATGGGGCATCAGCCTTGATTCTAACGTCGTGGATCTCTCTCTGTATGCTGTTGAGTTCATCTTTTAAAGGGTTGTTATCTGCATACATCGTTGAATCTACGTGGCTTCTGACGTCGGCCATAACCCTCTTGATTTGACCGAGGATCTTACCAACCTTTTTGGCAAGGTCAGGCAGGCTTTTGGGGCCAAAAACGAGCAGAGCTACGAAGAAAATCATAATAATCTCCTGGATACCTAAGTCAAACATAAGCTATACCGTCTACTCCTCTTCATATAATCTCTTAATTTCCGGTTCTTTATAAGGATAGACAAAGGTAATAGACAATAGGAACCTTAACTCAGGCGTTCGGCTCCTAAATTCGTAACCAGCGCCTAACGTCGTATATAGGTATTTGAGAGGTCTATACCTGTAACCCAGCCTTCCTTCCATAAAATCGAACCTGTTTGAGAAATGGCTTTTTCTGATAGACAACTCAGCCAGGATGTTGATGTTATTAGCGGCTGAAAGTTCCGTACCGAGGAGCATGTCCCACTCACTCTTAAGGGTTTTATCAAAGGGTGAGAAATAAAAGGCATTTATGTGTGCCATAAACGGTCCTATCTTCTTAGATGCAATAAGTCCGCCCCCATAGCGTCCATTCGTTGTAACATCGCTGCCGTCTGAGGGTGGTGATACCGTCATCAACAGGGCCAACGACGGCAATAAGCCTCTTTCCTCCACAAACCGGTGTTTTAACCCGACACTCACGTCCTCAAACCCGTTCTGCTCCCTCTTCAGGCGAAACGGAACCGTTGCAAGAAGCTCTCTGTTGTCGTCAATACCGTATGCAATAGAGGTTGTAATACGATAAAACGTTGGATCGATACACTCCTCTAACTCGACCTCGTTGGAGAAGATACCAGGACCGTTTGTCGCTGTAGAAAACGATGAAAAAACTCCGTTAGGCTGGGTTGGCTTAAGCCCCTTTATGTCAAAACCATAGGCGTGCGCACTAACTAAAACTCCCAATAGCAAGAAAGAGATGATCACAAATTTTTTCATCTCGTAAAAATAACAAAAAATAAGGTATACTGTCAATGTAAACTTTTATTGGGTGCATAAGAAATCATGGGAACTAATGATATATTCTAATGGGGGTCAAGGGGACTGGTCCCCTTGCGGAGGGGTCTGAGGGGAGGCAGAGCTTCCCCTTCTTTGACAAAACTCATGAAACAGACATGAATAGGGTACATTCACCCCCTTGCACATGATAATGTATTTTCACGGTAAATTCTTATGCACCCCTTTTATTGGGTGATTTGACAAAAGAATTAGTTTATAAATATAATTTTGTAACCAAAACATTTATTGGAGGTAAGTATGGCTGAAGGTGTAAATAACGCAACATCGCAAACGTGGGATACGGAGGTGATACAGGCAGAGGGATTAGTGTTAGTTGATTTCTGGGCAGTGTGGTGTGGACCGTGCAGGATGGTTGCACCTATTGTGGAGGACCTGGCGAAGGAGTATGCAGGACGATTAAAAGTAGTAAAGTTAAACACGGACGAAAATCCCGATATCGCAAGTAAATACAAGATAATGGGGATTCCTACGCTGATGTTCTTTAAAAGTGGTGAGAGAGTTGACCAGCTTGTTGGTGCAGTGCCAAAGCAGCAGCTTAAGGATAAGATCGAAAACTTGTTAGGATAAAGAAAACCTTTAGGATAAAAATGTACTGTAAGTCTTTGCTCCTTATAAACAATAAACTCAATTATTATGCTGCCAAAAGCAGGCTAAAAGCAGAGCTGTTAGCAAACAAACTGGGCTGGCATAAGATGATTAGGGAGTAGGCAAGGAGTAGGGTAAACGATGTTTAATTCCTTAAGCGAAAAGCTCGACTCTGTATTAAAGAAGCTAAAGGGCAAGGGAGTCCTCAAGAGCCAGGACATAGACGTTGCTATGAAGGAGATTCGTCTGGCTCTCCTGGAGGCTGACGTCAACTTCAAGGTCGTCAAAGGGTTTGTCGAAAGGGTAAGAGAGAAGGCCGTAGGCAATGACGTGCTTGAGAGCTTAACCCCAGGTCAACAGGTAGTAAAGATCGTAAATGAAGAGCTATGCTTACTGCTTGGCACAGACAATGAAAAGATCCAGTTATCGCCTAATCCGCCAACCGTCTTGATGATGATAGGGCTGCACGGATCGGGTAAGACCACAACGGCCGCCAAACTCGCCAGGCACTATAAAGCTCAGGGAAGGCGGCCTATGATGGTAGCGGCAGACCTTCAAAGGCCAGCAGCCATAGATCAGTTGATCATGCTTGGCAAGCAGATAGATGTGCCAGTGTTTTTTTCGAGGGAAGAGAAAAACCCAGTCGTTGTATGTAAAAACGCCCTGTCGGAGGCCAAAAAAGAGGCAAGAGACATATTAATCCTTGATACGGCAGGCCGTTTACACATCGACGAAGGTCTGATGACCGAGCTAAAGAACGTCAAAGACGCAATAGCCCCCAAGGAGTCGCTCTTCGTAGCCGATGCGATGACGGGTCAGGACGCCGTCAACATAGCCAAGGCCTTTAATGAAAAGATTGGCATAGACGGTATAATCCTCACGAAGATGGACGGAGATGCCAGAGGCGGCGCAGCCCTTTCAATCAGGCAGGTGACGGGCAGACCTATCAAGTTCATAGGTGTGGGCGAAAAGATAGACATGCTTGAGCCGTTTTATCCACAGAGGGTTGCATCAAGGATACTCGGAATGGGGGACGTGTTGAGCTTCATCGAAAGGGCTCAACAGTCTTTTGACGACAGAGAGGCCGAATCACTTAAGAACAAAATCCTTGGCGATGGATTTACCTTAGATGACCTCAAGGAGCAGCTTAAAAAGATCCGATCCATGGGTCCCATTGAAAACCTTCTTTCAATGATCCCAGGGTTCAACAAAATGAAGGGCATAACCGTCGATGAGAAACAGTTTGTAAAGATAGAGGCCATCATCAATTCAAAACAAAAAAAGAGCGGAATAACCCGCAAATCCTCAACGGCAGTAGAAAGATAAGGGTTGCCACAGGCAGCGGCACCGATGTCTCCGACGTAAACAGACTACTGAAGCAGTACAAGGATATGAAAAAGATGATGAAGATGTTTAAAGGTAAAAAAGGCTTAAGACTGCCTAATATCCTGCCTTTTTAGTGATACTTTACAAATTTCTGTTTACTTTGACCATCTGGATATATTAAAATATCTAACTAGGTATTGAAATGGAGGTATCGTATTGGTAAAGATAAGACTGACACGGATGGGTGCACACAAGAGACCTTTTTACAGGATAGTTGTGACCGATTCAAGGACAAGACGAGATGGTCGTTTTCTAGATATAGTAGGGAACTATAACCCCTTAAATGAGCCGTCGACAATTAACGTTGATATTGAGAAGTGCAAGAGCTGGCTTGGCAATGGTGCACAGCCTACTGATACTGTTAAAAAACTATTACGAAAGGCTGGCTTACAACTGCAGACAGCCTAATTCACTTGGAGGTGGTCATGATGAAAGAATTAGTTGAGATTATGGCAAAGGCTTTGGTCGACAGACCTGAGGAGGTAGCAGTTAAGGAGATAGATGGGGAAAAAACGACCGTTTTTGAATTGAGGGTAGCCGCAAGCGATCTCGGTAAAGTCATCGGAAAACAAGGAAAAACCGCCAGAGCAATGAGAACTATACTTTCTGCATCGGGCACAAAAATAGGTAAACGGGCAGTATTGGAGATTCTTGAATAAAAATTATCTAAGTTGATAAAACTTTGATTTTATGTAAAGGGACGGGAAATAATCACTGTCCCTTTATCAGTTTTGGGTGCATAAGATTCATGGTGACCAAATATATATAAATGGGGTCAAGGGGGTGTGGCCCCCTGTCTCAAAGGGACTGGTCCCCTTGTGGAGGGGTCTGAGGGGAGACAGTGCCTCACCTTCTATTCCAATAAACCCATGAAAAGTTTATGTACCGCAGTTTTTAGGCGCTCAGCTAAATGCTGAGCGATATTTGACAATGAAGATAGATGTTCTTACCATATTTCCAGAGATGATCAGATCGTATATGACCCAGAGCATTATGGCAAGGGCTATACAAAAGGGTTTCGTCGAACTAAACGTAACCAACATCAGGGACTTTGCTGCCGACAAGGCACGCAGCGTGGACGACTACCCCTACGGCGGCGGCCCAGGAATGGTTATGAAGATAGAACCCGTCTTTAATGCCCTTAAAGCCCTGCACTTGGACGGTATAAAACGACACGTGGTGTTGACAACTCCCCAAGGCAGCGTGTTTGTTCAGTCAAAGGCACAAGAGATGGCTGCTGGAGCCAAACCCCTTGCCATAATCTGTGGCAGGTACGAGGGGATAGATGAGAGGATATTGGAGCTGGTCAACGAGGAGATATCCATTGGTGATTACGTCCTGACAGGCGGTGAACTGCCCGCATTGGTTATAATAGACAGCATAGTGAGGCTTATTCCAGGGGTGCTTGGCGACAGCCGCTCCGGTGTGGAGGACTCCTTCTCATCGGGCTACCTGGATTATCCACACTATACGCGCCCGGAGGAGTTTCAGGGACAACGTGTGCCCCCTGTACTGCTCTCCGGTCATCATAAGGAGATCAACAGATGGCGTATAAAGCAGGCGTTGAAAAAAACCCTTCAACACAAGCCTTCCCTTATTGATGCAGGCGTTCTAAATGAAGAAGAACGCAAGACTTTGAAAGAAATCAAGGAGGAGATAGAAAATGAACTTAGTAACTGCATATGAGGAACGATTTAAGAAAGAGATTCCTGTATTTAACATCGGAGATACCGTTAGGATCAGCGTGCGAGTCGTTGAAGGAGACAAAGAACGCATACAACCATACGAGGGCATCGTTATAGCACGTAAGCACGGTGGGCTGCGTGAGACCATCACCGTCAGAAAGATATCCTTTGGGGTTGGCGTTGAGAGGATATTCCCGCTACACTCCCCCATCATAAAGGATATACAACTGATCAAGCGTGGAGACGTCAGAAGGGCAAAGCTCTACTACTTGAGGCACAAGAAAGGCAAGGATGCAAAGATTAAAGAGAAGGCAAGGGAGGTAAGGCAGCCTGCTGCAAAAAAAATGGCTAGTTGAAAGAGCTTTTCGTATACGACCGTACGTTTTATGACAACGGTCTAAGCTGTATAGCAGGGCTTGACGAGGCCGGCAGAGGCCCCTTAGCAGGCCCTGTTGTTGCCTCTGCGGTCGTACTTGGCGCTGATCTGTACATAGAGGGCGTTAATGACTCCAAGAAGCTCTCCGAGGGTAAGCGTCGGGAGTTGTTTTGGGAACTCGTCTGTTGTGCTAAGGACATTGGCGTGGGGATTGTAGACTCCGTTGAGATCGATAGGATCAATATCCTGAATGCCACAAAGGCGGCAATGAAAGCAGCCATCCTGGACCTGAGCAGCACACCTGATATCCTGCTCATCGACGCCGTTAAACTCCAGGATCTCGATATAGCTCAGCATTCTATAATCAGGGGGGATTCAAAGAGCGCCGCTATTGCAGCCGCCTCTATCGTAGCAAAGGTCTTACGGGATTCTATAATGTTATCATATCATCAACAGTACCCGCAGTACGGCTTCAATAAGCACAAAGGCTACGGCACAAAGCACCACATAGAGATGATCCTGGCACATGGACCATGCGCTATACATAGACGATCGTTTGCGCCTCTAAGGTAATAAAGAAAGAGATTCAGTGTGAAGAGAGCTTAATCAACACGGCTATGGCCGCAACACCGGCTGTCATAATCGTGCCAAGCCGTATTGAAAGCCGTAATTCAAGCTCCTTGATATCTCTTGTAAGCCTGGCTTCAAGCTCCTTGATATCTCTTGTGAGCCTGGCTTCAAGCTCCTTGATATCTCTTGTGAGCCTGGCTTCAAGCTCTTTCAGGTCCCGTTTTGTTGCTAACCCCCCTTCTATTAGTTCGGACAGGGCTTCTGCCTGTACCTCGGCTTGTCCCTCTGTAAATCCAACAGACTTTAATTTTTTTACAAATAAGTGTGTGTCAAATATGAGTGTGTCTTTCATAATCTACCTCCATAATCCATTATACCAATTAATCAATTTGATTTTACCATAAATTGTCTTGTAAACTTTATATCATATCTATCAAGACAGGAGACTATGAAATGGAGCTTGATACTAAAGACAGGATGTTTTTAAACCGGCTAATAAAGAGAAAGAAGTATTTTCTGACTTTCAGTATCCTGAGTACAATGATGGGGATTGGAATGTTGATCTACCATTTTGTCAGTAAAGACTCAAATAGCTTGAGGTTGGTACTTGTCGTTTTTATATTACTGTCTGGAAGGGCTAACCTGCGTCAGTATAAGATATCCGTACTGCTGGATAAGATTAAGCTTCTTGATTGATGTTTCCAAGAAGATAGGTGCATAAAAACTTCATGGGTTTTAAAAACAGAATGGAGGGCTTTGCCCTCCCTCAGACCCACCCACAAGGGGACCAGTCCTCTTGACCCCATTATATCGCATGTTTATACGCAATGTTCCAATCGTATACGGAACTATTACACAGCAACGGGTGTATAAGAAACTTATGGGTCATCCTGTGGGGCATCTTGTCTTTGCCGTGCTCGACACGGCAATCCACAAGCTAATAGATTCCTGCTTTCGCAGGAATGACATAGTTTCCCACGACTTTCTTATGCACTCACTGCAACTAGAAATTAGATTTTTATATGTGATATAATGATAGAAAATATATGAAGTATAAATAACCTGCCAAATAGCCGTGAATAAACATAGAAGGTAACGGATGAAGAAGACCGAGTGGGTTATCGGAGATGTGCTAATGGACCTCTACGAGATAAGGGAGGTCTATACCACTGGCGGGATGGGGGTGGTCTACAAGATATTTCATAGGGGTTGGAATGTTGAGTTGGCTATGAAAAGTCCAAGGCCTGAGTACTTTCAAACGGAGATACATAAGCGCAATTTCGAGCGTGAGGCTGAGACATGGATGGACCTCGGGCTGCATCCAAACATAGTAAGCTGCTACTACATAAGACGTATTGTTGACATCCCCCGCGTCTTTGCCGAATTCCTCGATGGAGGCTGTCTAAGGGACTGGATACGCCAACGTAAACTAACTAGCCTGGAAACCATCATAGATATAGCGATACAGTTTGCCACAGGGCTGCACTATGCACACGAACACGGACTGGTGCACCAGGATGTCAAACCTGCAAACGTTATGTTGTCCAAAGACGGCATGGTCAAGGTCACAGACTTTGGACTGGCAAAGGCAAGGGCAATGACTGACGGGGGTGCAGCAGCATCCCATCAAAATAAAGAAGATATGGATATGACCCTCCATCGAGGGGCGCTTGTGAGCTTTGGCGGTATGACGCAGGCCTACTGCTCCCCAGAACAGGCAAGCTTCAGCCCCCTGTCAAAAAAGACAGACATATGGTCATGGGGGGTATCCATATTAGAGGTCTTTGTTGGAGGAGTAACGTGGATGAGCGGAAACGTGGCCGCCACTGCATTAGAGGGATACATCAGTCAGGGGCCAACTGACCACGTCATACCGCTTATGCCCGCTGCCATCGTAGGCCTCCTTAAGAAATGCTTCAATAAGGACCCTAAAGATCGTCCTGAATCAATGCTTGAGATAACAAGCGAATTAAAAGATATCTATCATAAGGTTACCGGCAAGAAGTATCCACGGACCCAATACCTGGCTGGACGTGCAACTGCCGATAGCATCAACAACAGGGTAATCTCACTCATAGACCTTAAGAAAACCAAAGGGCTCGCCTCTATCTGGAAGGATGCTCTAAAAACAGACCCTCATCACTTTGAATCCACATATAATCTGGCTCTGTATGAATGGAAAAACAGCGTTATTACGGAGAGGGAAGTCTTTCGGAGGATCAATGCAATCACCCCAAAGAGCCATCTAAATTGGCGGCAACAGCACCTTTTAGGAAAACTATACTTGTTCTTCGGCAACTACTCAAACGCTGTTGAGACGCTGTGGAAGACTCAACGTCCAGAACAGGCGTCGGCTGCCGAGATAAAAGACCTGGTACTAGCCCTGTGTGCTGAGGGAAAAAACCTTAGTACCACGGTTGGTAATAAAGACAGCGCTGCCACACTCTTATGGAAAGACGTTGAAAAACAATGCAAGATAATCATAGACACCATGCCCACAAACATCGACCCTTACATAGTTACCGCCTACACATTGTCACTAACCAGACAAGGCAGACAGAGGGAGGCCCACGAGTTTTATGGCCAGTATAGCGAAAAGCTGTCTACTACTTCGTTACAGTTAGCCCCACCCGCGCTGCCTTCCTCCCTTACCGGTGTCTCTCATCGCTATCTACCCGGTTTTGAGGTGCTACACACCTTAGAGGAACACAACGGGCTTGTCAGCTCTATAGCAATTACCCCGGATGGCAAAAGGGCGCTTTCTGCAGGCAGCGACGACCGATCCGTGCGCGTGTGGGACATCGAGGAGGGGGTGTGTCTGTCCACCCTGTTTGGACACAACGACTGGGTTACCTCGGTGTGCGTTACCACCGATGGTAGGTTTGCCATCTCAGGCTCAAACGACAAGACCCTGCGCCTGTGGGATATAGGTACCAGCTGCGAAAACACCACAGGCAGATGTATCCGGGTTTTCAGCGGCTCTACGGACAGGATAACGGCCGTAGCCGTTACCCCCGACAGCAAATACGTCTTAGCTGGGGGTAACGATGCGTTGCTGCGTATGTACAACATGTTGGATGGCAGGCTGGTACGGCTTTACAGTGGACACGAAAGCAGGATCACCTCCGTGGCAATCAGCCCGGACGGCCTGTATGCAATAAGCGGCAGCACGGATAAAAAGGTGTGTATGTTCAACATCGTTACAGGCAAACTGATCCGTACCTACACAGGCCACACGGAGGGTGTAACGTCTGTTGCCATTAGCCCTTCGGGGGGGTTAGTGCTATCAGGGAGCGAGGACAAGACCCTGAGACTCTACAACACCCTAACAGGCCACCCAGTGCATACCTTCTACGGGCACACCGGGGGCGTTTTAAGCGTTGCATTCTCCCCGGACGGCTCACAGGTCATATCCGGCAGCGTTGACGAGACGTTGTGCCTATGGGATATACATAACTACCAAAGGCTCCACCTATTTAAAAAATTTGAAGGCCCTGCCGCTTGGCCATCACACCACCGGACAGCCACACATCTACAAGGGCAGTGTATAGCATCTGGAACGGTATAAAGATACTCGAACTGATCAACCACTACTCCTTACCATACGCCATAGCCACACCAGTGTCGTCGTTAGAGTCGGAGGAACGCGAGGGGGGCTTTCAGCAAGAGATAAAGCGTGCAAGACTCCTCATACAGAGCAACAACATCAAGGACGTACCTGCAATAATAAAGAAGGCTCGCAGCATAAAGGGCTATGAGCGAGACAGAGAGGCCCTACAGATAAAGGAGACAGTAGCGGCCTATTTCCCCAAACACGTCCCTGGCTACGACCGGAAGGAAATACTTGGCGCATGGCTGCTCAACGTGCTTGAAGGTCACACAGGCGGGGTCAACTCGGTAGCAGTCACCGAGGATGACAGATACATCCTGTCAGGCTCAGAGGACAGAACCCTGCGCCTGTGGGAGCTGGCAGCCGCTGAGACCAAGGGCGTATTCCAAGGGCACGAGGACAGCGTCCGCTCCGTGGCCATTAGCGCTAATGGCAGATATGCCCTATCGGCATCCAACGACAGAACTCTCCGCCTGTGGGACATACCAACTGGAAAATGCAGGGGTGTCTTTAAAGGACACACTGCCAGCGTGGGCACAGTCCTTTTTGGAACAGACAACCGCTATGCCCTATCGCAAGACGACAATGGCATAATACACCTCTGGGACCTGCTCAAAAAGGATACCCTGCGAACAATATATGTAAATGAAGACTCAACGACCGTAGGGAGTTCACTAATCACTGAGCACAGCGCAACCATAGGAAGCGGTCAACTAAATAACACAACCGTTGCCCTGTATCCTGACCTCAGATACGCTATCACCGGAAGAGGCGACGGGGTCATCTCCGTGTGGGATATTGCCCTTGAAGAACGCCTACGCTCCTTTAAAATGTTAAACAACAGCATAACCGCCTTGGCAGTAAGCTCTGACGGGAGATTTATCCTCACGGGGGGACTCTATGAGGGAGCCATCCAGTTGTGGGGTTTTAGAAGCGGCAGGCTCATACGCAGCTTTAAAGGACACACTGGCGAAATAACAACCGTTTGTTTCAGCTCTGACGTTAAGTGCATCCTGTCTGCGGGTACGGATGAAACTATTCGTATCTGGGATATAGAGACAAGCAGGGAACTGCGCAAGTTCATCTTACACGGCAGCAAGATAAGAACTGCCATCTTTAGTCCAAGCGGGTGGCTGGCAATTACAGGCGGAGCGGATAAGATGTTAAACTCGTTCTACCTGGACTGGGACATCGACGTCGTCAACTACGAGGACTGGGATGATAGGGCAAGCCCCTATGTCGAGACGTTTTTGACCCTTCACACCCCGCTTGAACAAAACACGTTGATGCGAAAGGGTAAACCAAAGTTTCATCAAGAAGACTCCTATGCGCTCATCAAGCAGATGAGTTTGAGCGGCTTTGGCTGGCTTACACCAGAAGGTATCCTGCAAAAACTAAGACAGCTTGAAAAAAACGCTGTTGATAGATTAATTGAATCAGAGCAAACATTTAACAAACTCTTAGACCTCAGCAGGACCCTTATGTCAACAGCAGACACAACCCGCTGCGACAAGGATAGCAACTCCCCCTGCACGTGGATGACCGCCCTTGAAACAATAATGAAGGCTCGTTCTATAAAAGGTTATGCAAGACACGAGGAGTTGTTAAGGGCGTATGAGAAGATATCATCCGTCTTTCCAAAGAAGAATCTATTATCAGCATGGAAGGTTAGATACCTGGCCAGGTTAAGCGCTGAGCGCAGCAGTGGCCGTGAGTCTGAGATCAACACAATGGCCTTTAGCCTGGACAACAGGTATGTCATAACAGGTGGCGCTGATAGAAACATCTTCCTGTGGGACCTGCAAACCCACAGGGCTGGATCGGATAACTCTTTTGCCGAAACACCCATAAGGGTCTACACTGGACACATGGCGGAGATTACCTCCACAGCCTTTATAAAGAATAAACGCTTTCTCTCAGGCAGCGCAGACAGAACCCTACGGCTATGGGATATAGATAGCGGGCAATGCCTCAAGGTCTTCAAAGAACACTCTGAGGCGATTACCTCGATCTGGGCAGATCGTAATGGTTTGATAGCCGTCTGTGGAAGCATTGACGGCAGCATCCGCATATGGGACATAGAAAGTGGGGATATCCTACAGATCTATAACAACCCTTCAGGCAGCGTCAACTCTCTTACTGTAAGCCCCGACATGGCGCTGATGCTAACCGGGGGTAACGACAGGTCGCTCACTCTGTGGCAACTGTGCACGGGGCAGCGTCTGTACACCATGCAGGGACACTCTGACGTAGTAAACTCAGTGGCCATTAGCCCCAACGGGAGATTTGCCATATCAGCCAGTGAGGACAGAACCATACGCACATGGGATATTACCTCTGGTAAGGCAATCTCTACTTACGAGGGGCATACGGCTGGCGTTACCGCCGTAGAGATAAGCCCTGATGGCGCCTTTGCGATATCTGCAGGCAGAGATAATAAACTCTGCCTGTGGACGCTGTCAGACAAAAACAAGGTACATACGCTTAAGGGCCACAACGCCCCTGTAACGGCCGCAGCGCTAAGCCCCAACGGCTTTCACCTAATCTCGGCAGCTCAGGACAGGTCTATATGTCTGTGGTACCTTCAGTGGGAAGTGGGCAGCGAAAGTTCTACGGATCTTAGCAGCGAGTGCCTGGTGTACATAGAAAACTTCCTTATCCAGTACAAACCCCTCATGAAGGATTCCCTCTTGAGAAAGGGGGGAAACCCCTGTGGGGTAGAGGTGAGCTAAACAGCTTCCTAAACGAGTTAAGATACAGAAACCTCGGAGGTATAAGACCGGAGGAGGTTACGGGGAGGCTGGTACAGCTTAGCGATGAACACAGTCGTAGGGCTGTTGAGCTTGAGGACTCCTTTGTCAGACTGATAACCCTGGCAGACAGTTCCCTACGGTTACAAGAGTTATCAACCCATTCCGTACGGTCGCTGGTGGGAGCAGGGGATCCCTTAAACGAGAGATCTTACGAAAAGAGCTTGGAGCTTATAACCAAGGCCCGCAGCATCGAAGGCTACGACAGAGACGTCAGGGCGTTGCGCATCTCGGATGAGTTGTCAAACGTCTATCCTCGAAATAAGCTAAAAACCCTGTGGAAGCAAAAGACCTTGTCAGCAGGGGGCACAACAGGGTTCAATGCCATGACGTTTGCACCAAATGGCCGTTACTCAATCATAGCTGACTGCAATAAGACGCTGTCTCTGTGGGATATAGACACGGGGCAATCTTTTAGGGTATTTAAAGGCCACCAAGACGACGTTACCTCTTTAGATGTCACCGCAGATGGCAGACAGGTAGTCTCTGGCAGCAGAGACTCTACCCTGCGCATGTGGGACGCCTCAACAGGTCAGGAGATAAGGGTCTTTGAAGGTCATACAGGGGGTATCAACACCGTAGCAGTTACGGCAGAAGGCAAGCACGTCATCTCTGGGAGCGAGGACAGGACGCTGCGCCTGTGGGACACCTCAACAGGCACTCGGGTTAAGGTCTTTAAGAACAACAACATGATGGTTAAATCCTTGAAAATAAGCCCAGATGAGTCATATATCTTTTGTGGAAGCTCAGACGGGAGCATTGTCTTTTTGGACATAAGGTTGAAAGAAGTCATATACACGTTTAAAGGTCATCAGGGGGATGTAACATCGCTCGCCATCTCACCCAACGGACGTTACATATTCTCCGGCGCTGCAGATACGAAGATACGTCTCTGGGACATACCAACGGGGGAGTGTTTTCGCATCTTTGAGGGACATACGGGGGCAATAACAACGCTGGCAGCAACACCCAACGGCCGCTATCTCGTCTCAGGCAGCGCTGACAAGACTGTACGTATTTGGGACATACAGACTGGCGAACTATTTCAAGTAATACAATGGCACACTGGGCCGATAACCACCGTTGCTATCAGCCCCAGCGGGAGTCTGATGCTCACTGGCGGTATTGACGCCTTTGCATACCTGTGGTACATGGACTGGAGTCTTCAAGTAAGACCCATGACTACGAATTGGGATGATGGCGCTAAGGCATACTTAGAGGCGTTCCTCTGTATACAGATGCAAAAACTCAGCAGCCGCACTGTATTTTCAAAAAAACCACAGTGGTCAGATGACGACTTCAACACCCTCCTGAAAAAACTCGCCCACGCAGGCTACGGATGGCTAACCCAACAAGGTGTTAAACAAAAACTCAACGAAATGGCCAATAAATGGAAATCCCTACACACAGAAAAAAAACAATTCTTTGAAAAACAATTCAGAACTACATAGATAAGGAGGATGACTTTATGCTGGAAATAGTAAAAAAATACATTGTAGATGAGGGTAATAACAGGTTGGCATTAGAGATCGACATCGTGACATTCAATAAGATCGAGGAGATTTTGGAAGATTACGGACTTTACCATCTAATGATTGATGACAAGGATATGGAATCTCTTAGCCCTGAACAGGCAAAAGAATATTACCGCTCAATTTCTTGATAATGGATTTATTGAAACTTTAGTATCTTTTTTATATTTCATGGTAACTATGCTTTTACTCTTTCTGGATTCCTGTTTACACAGGAATGACATATTAGAAAACGGTCATTACTGTCATTCCCACGAAAGTGGGAATCCATAGTCTTGAAACCATGAACATTTCACCATGCTTTTTAAAGAGGATACAAACTTTATATTATTTCTTATCGGGCCTGGCGCTCACTGGCCATGCGTTTATTAAATAGGTTGGAAGGATGAACTGACTGAGGTCGTTCTTGAAATTATAGACCATGACTACGTGTAAGGATGTCTTTGCTTGAGCAGCATCGAGGTTTCTAGACCAGTACTGGTAGGGTTGGACACCTATAAAGCCATTAGCGTTTAACCATGCTGCGCATTTTTTTGGGCCGGTGCAGTAACCGCCGAGCTTTTCAAGTTCCCTTATATGTGGTAACCGCCAGTTGCTGTAGCCGCAGAGCCGGAGGTCTTTTATCTTCTGTTGTGCATTATTGAAATCCAAGGGTTCCCAGAGCTTTGCGTCTCTTGACCATATGAGGCCGGTTTGACTGTCCAGGACGATGTCGTTATTGTGGTTAGAATCACAGTCCTGGGACTGATTTGGGCACTGTCCACCTTCGTTACAATAAACGACCTTAAGCTCTGCACTTAACCAGTCTGCGTAGAACAATATCAAACAAAGGGATATCAGAAAGGCTTTAGCTAGTTTTATCATTGTTCAGGACTTTTTCGGTATATAATCTTCTTAAAGGGCAAGATGATCCTGACAGCACGGTCAGAAAACAGGTAATCCAGCGCCCAATTAAGCAGAACTATAATCCGGTTGCGAAAGCCGATGAGCTTAGCGAGGTGCACCACCAGCCACAGTATCCAGGCTATAAATCCGGTGAAGTTCCTGTCTCCCAGACGGGCAATGGCGGCGTTTTTACCGATGGTAACCATCGCCCCCATGTCCTTGTACGTAAAGGGAACGGGTCTCTGCTCGTTAAGCCTCAGGAGGATGTTCCTAGCGGCGTGTACCCCCTCCTGCATGGCAACAGGGGCGATCATAGGTAACAGGGGTCTACCGTCGTCGATGTTGGCCATATCGCCCACAACATAGACGTTGTGGTATGTTTCAAGTTGAAGCGTGGGCAGCACGTTGACACGCCCGCTACGACCCGTCAGCAGTCCCCAGTTAGGGGAGACGGCGGCCGTAACCCCAGCAGTCCATAGGACAGTTTCTGAGGGCAGTACGCCCTTTTCCTTAAAGTGAACAGTCTGGTCGTTCATGTGACTTACCATCGTCTGTAGCATCACGACAACACCCATAGAGCGCAGCCTCCGCAGTGCATACTCACGTTGCTGCCGAGGGAAACCTATAAGTATAGAGTTGGCAGCCTCTATGAGCATAACGCGAGCGCAGCTTAGATCAAGACCTGGATAATCTTTCCTCAAAGGGCCATTTATGAGCTCGGCAAGCGCTCCGGCAAACTCTACCCCAGTAGGACCGCCTCCTACTATAGTAAACGTCAACAACTGCTGCCGGTACTCCTCATCGGTCTCCATTGAAGCCCTTTCAAAGCAGCTCAGGATATGGTTCCTAAGCTCTATTGCTTGATCAAGACTCTTCAACTGAAACGAATATTCCGCCGCCCCCTCAACCCCAAAATACTGTGTAACACTTCCTGTGGCAAGTATAAGGTAATCGTATGGGACGGTAATGTCGTCGCTTTTTACAAACCTGTTATCAAAATCAATACTATTTATATCTGTCATAACAAAGCGGACGTTAGGCATCTTCCTAATAATAGTCCGCAGAGGAAAGGCTATATCCTCTGGTTCAAGCTCTGCCGCTGCTACCTGATACAGGAGTGGATAGAATGTATGATAATTGTTCCTGTCGATTAGGGTAATATCAATCTCTGCTTTTGCAAGCTCTCGGATGGCCCATAAACCGCCAAAACCGCCCCCAACAATTACAACTCTTGTCCTACTTCTACCAGACACTATACCTCCAGATGAATCACTCAAAATTTTCCTGTCTTGCAAGATTATAGCACAATAACCCTCATTTTATAAACCATTAAAAGAAGAAGTCTGGTCAATCGCATTAGAAAGTCTGGTAGTCCTGCACAAGTAAGGGAGGGGGATTGAATATCACTACCTTTACAGGACTACCGAAAGCTTTATGCGTTGCAAATAGTCTGCCTTCATTTTAAACCCAAGTACGCGCAGGAAGGGGAGGCTCTGCCTCCCCTCAGACCTAATGCTGTTGACTTAAGGTTGTGAAGATGAAAAAAGGGAGGGCTTTGCCCTCCCTTAGACCCTCCCACACGGGG
>PEAB01000164.1 GCA_002753395.1 Nitrospirae bacterium MYbinv3
TCTTAAAAATATCCTCTATCTCATTCTTACGAATTACCCTAAACAACTCTGTTAAACTCTCTTCCACCTTGTTTATATCAAAAACTTCTCCCAACTTATCCTTTACTAAGTTCAATAGCATCTCTATTACTTCTGATAAAACTTCACCTCTTGTATTATCTCATATCATTGTTATACTATTCATACTGCCCTCCATTGTTTTAGATGTTTTTTCTTCAATAATATATTCTAAAACATTTGTGAGGGCTTACTCTACATGCTCCGAAAGTCCTCCATGAATTTCTTATGCACCCTTTCTCCACTCAAACTTTCACCTTTTCCCCCAACTTATGTTACACTACGATCATGAAAGAGAGGCTAAAGAAGATCGTATAAGCCGTGGGTCTTATGTCATAAAGGATGCCTGAGGATTTGAATGTCAAGTGTGGGGGTACGGTAAATGATGCCGTTGTGGAGATCGGCACCAAGGACGTCGTCCACCGTAAACAGTTGGATAGAGCTGACTATATATGAAGGCAGAATGAGGAGATAAGCTATGGGTGTTATTGCAGAAGAAACACAATTGAAGGAAATAACAGGAGAGGTCTCAAGAGAGGAACTCAATTAACTTGTCAATAAATCTTACCCCCTACGTGTCATCAGAAGAAATGGAGGAGATAAATACAGCTAACATCAATAATAATGAGCTTACAGATGCCTCTGATTTTGTTGATATGACAAAATGGCTTGGACGCTAGAGATTAAAAGCAAGGTTGTAAAGTTTATTGAAGATTTAGATAGCGAAACCAAGAGAAGATTGAAAGAGACTATAAACGTTTTAATTGACCGTCTTGGTTCAGGTGTATTACCTTTCAAAGAAATGGATATAAAAAGGTTAGCTGGAGAAAAGGAGGGTTTTATGCGTCTGAGGATAGGAAACATAAGGCTTATATTTAATTTGGATGTAATAGTAAAACCTAGAAGATTTACGCTATAGGTTATAGAGGAAATATATACAAGTGAACTTGATCAACGATGCCCAAACCACCCTGCCCCCGATGAAGCTGACCCTGATAACGCCAACACCTCCTGATGTAAGCGCCTTTGGCGTAAGAAGCCTGTCTGCATTTCTTAGGAGTAAGGGGTATGCGGTTGATATAATCTTCCTCCCTGGCAGTATCGGTCTTTTGAAAGAGGGCGGTGATTATGTCTACAGCTATAAACCAGGGGTCTTGGAGCAGATAGTGGAGCTCTGTAAGGATAGTCAACTGATCGGTCTGTCGTTTATGACCAACTACTTCGATCGTGCAGTACAGGTTACCCAGAGACTCAAGGAGAAATTTTCGACGCCAGTAATTTGGGGCGGCATACATCCATCATGCAAACCTGATGAGGCCCTAGACTTTGCCGACATGGTATGCGTTGGCGAGGGTGAGTACGCCCTGTTAGAGCTGATAGAGCACATGCAAGAAGGTACAGACTTCTATGGTGCCGCTGGTTTTTACTTCAAAAAAGGATCTGAGATCATAAGAAACCCGCTGCGGCCTCTAATCAAAGACCTTGACGCACTACCACCGTTTGATTTCTCAAACGATGGCCACTACATCTATGACAGAGACAGTGAAGATATCGTTCCCTTAGACTCAGGGTTTCTTAAGAAGGTCTTACCGCTTCTCCCTCACCACGACGGCAGACTCAAATGTGCTTACAGGACTATGACAGATAGGGGATGCCCACACAGATGCTCATACTGCAACGTGTCAAACCTCAAAGACATGTATAAGGACAAGGGGGTATTGTCCCCTAATGCGTCGTATCTTAGGCAGCGCAGCGTCCCAGTAGTAATAGACGAGTTGGTTGATATAAAGGGCCGTTATCCGTTTGTCGAGGTCGTGCAGTTTTTCGACGATACGTTTTTTGCGCGCCCTTTAAAGGATATAGAGGAGTTTGCAGATTTTTACAAGCAAAAGGTTGATCTGCCCTTTTACTGCCAGGCAAGTCCCACTACATTGACAGAGGAGAAGCTCCAACTGCTGATAAAGGCTGGTCTTGTTTATGTAGAGATGGGTATACAGAGCGCAAGCACCCGCATTAAGAAGCTCTATAGGCGAACGGAGTCAAACGAAAAGATCATCGAGGCGGCCAATCTCCTTCACAGACAACGTTTGAAGCTGCTTCCCCCTGACTACCATATCATCCTCGACAACCCCTGGGAGGACGTCCAGGACACAGTGGAGACTGCACGTCTGTTGTATAACATCCCCAAGCCCTATGGCCTGTGCATATCATCGTTGGTCTTTTACCCGCAGACTGAGTTGTACGTCAAGGCTGTTGCAGAGGGCATTATCAAGGACGACGTAACGCAGGTTTATAGAAAGCCTTTCTATATGCCTCCTAAGAGAAACTACCAGAACTTTCTGATATATCTCTTAACGTTTCAACACTTCCCTAGGTCGCTAATGGGCCTGTTGCTGAGGCAGGGGGTGGTTGGAGTTTTTTCGAGCTTGAGGCTTACGTTTATTTATGATATTTTGTATAAAGCTGGTGAGCTTACACGGTTTTTCTTTAAGGGGCTCAAGGCATTGAAGGTCCGAGACTGGCGCAGGATAAGCATCTTTGCAGCACGATTAACAACTAGTGACCCAGTTGTGGCTGGTAGAAAAAAGTAGGCAGTTTTGGCTTAACAAGACCTCTATTGGGAATAGAATACAAGGGATGGCTTTGCCTACTGAGTGAGGGGGGTGCAACCCCCTCACTCAGACCCACCCACAAGGGAATTCGTCCACTTGACCCCGTAAATAATTTGGTAGTCCTGCACAAGTCGAGGTGACAGAAACTGGTTCTTTCTAACTTCAAGTGGGTAACTCAACCTTAGTATAATCCAGCTTACCAGTGAGCATGCAGATAAGTACCTACCCATAATTAATTATATATTCTTGTCCAAAATTATTAAGCACGTCATCAATGTAATTTACCAAGTGTTTACAACTTTTGTATGCGCTAAAATTAATCCATTCATACTTCATAAATTTCCACAAAATCTCAATTAAATTCAATTTAGGAGAATAAGGTGGAAGATAGAAAATTTCCAGCCCTTTTTCTTTCCACTTGGGAATATTTTCTTTGAAACTTTTACTTGTGTGAGGCGAAACATTATCAATAACTAGCACAGTTTCTTTTTTCAAATCCTTGCAAAAATCATTTATACACGCAATAACTAAGTCGCTATTAACAACATTTTCAACAGTATATGCTGTTAAATCATTATTAACATTCATAATACCTAAAACATTGATCCTTCTACTATTGCATGTTTCTATTTCTATGGGATTATCTTTTTCTTGCCAAGCATATGGTAC
>PEAB01000036.1 GCA_002753395.1 Nitrospirae bacterium MYbinv3
GAAAGATAAAGGGTTTAGCAGATTATGAGCTACCGATGAGGTTATTCTATTGTGATAAGTGCAAAGGTTATGAAAAGCCCTTAGAGGAGGTAATCGGCTGTAGGGGAAGAAACACATTAGTTGTGAATGAGGCGATGCTGTTGTTGGGTTAGAGGCTACCTTTTGAGGAATCGAGTGATTATATGGAAAAGCTATTAGGGGTGAAGGTAAGTCATGAGAGCATACAGGAATTAGTGGAGCGAGTTGGCGGCGAGATATGGAAAGAGGAAATTAACTTAGTAAGGAGTAGGATAGATATAGATGGTTATGTAAAAGATTGGCAATGTGGAGAGCGAATAAATGATGTTTCGTATATGGAGTTAGATGGTAGTATGGTACACACAAGGGAAGCAGATTGGAAGGAGGTAAAGATAGGTGTATTATTTGCTCAAGGCGATAGGGTTGAAGTAGATAAGAACCACAATGAGGTACTTCAGAAGAAGTATTTTTCGGTATTTAATGATAATGAGAAATCCCTGAAGGATTTTAAGAATAGGGTTACTTTAGAGGCATACAACTTTGGATTTCATAACTATGCGAAGCAGGTTGTTGTAGGGGACGGAGCACCGTGGATATGGGATTATGTCTCTACATATCACCCAGATGCAATACAGGTATTAGATTACTATCATGCAAATGAGCATTTAGGTAATGCGCTAAAGGTTGTTAAGTCTAAAGATGAGCAGAAAGAGAAGCCGTTAGCAGATTGGCTATGGGAAGGTAATATTAAGGATATAATCAAAACTTTAGAGAAAATGCCACAATGTAAGGAAATAGGTGATTGTATACGTTATTATCGGAATAACAGTTCAAGAATGAACTACGGTGTGTATAGACGAGAAGGTATTGATATAGGTAGTGGAGTTATAGAAAGTTCACACCGTATTATTGTGTAAAATAGAATGAAACAATCTGGTATGCACTGGAATAAGAAAAACGTGCAACCTATTGTATCACTAAGAGCATTATATCTGTCTGGTCAATGGAACAATATTGTCGACCGTCTAAAAAAGGCTGCATAATTCCCCATGAATTTCTTATGCACCCTCATCTTATGAATGCAACTTGGTATAACCCTATATTATGTTATAATCAAACATGAGACAAACAATAATAGTTATCTTAGCATCGATAGGGATAATAATAGTTACCGTTCTGCCAGCACAGACAAGAGATGTCCCCTATACGCAGGAAGACAAGGAAAGGATTATAAGGCTCGAAGAAGGGCAAAAGGCTATAAATCAGCGAATAGATGGTCTAGAGACCTCGCTTAATAAGCGATTTGACGACATGAATAGAAGATTCGACCAGATGTTTACACTGACTCTCTGGGGTTTTGGAGTACTCTTTGGTGGCATGGGGCTGTTAATGGGGTTTGTGTTGTGGGATAGACGCACTGCCCTTGCCCCTGCCATACGAAAGACCAGAGAAGTCGAAGAACACTCTGAATTACTTGAAAAAGCCCTTAAGGAAGTGGCTGCCAAAAACCCTGACGTCAAAGAGGCGCTTAAGCACGTCGGGCTGATGTAGTAATGGGTACAAGGGGGCTGAGAGAGCCCCCTATCCTACCACTGTCCTCTTTGGATGTACCTGTATATTTGGGACTTGGACTTTTGCAGCAAGGCAGCGATCTCTGTTACCGGCAGCCTGGCATAGAGCATGACCGCAATAGCACGGAGCCTGGCATCCTTGATCTGCCTGATCTTGCCAATGTTGATCTTGTTACGCTTAAGCAAGGCCTCCTTTATCTCTGCCAGGACATCTTTATAGTCCTTTGTCAACCGGGAGTCTTCATATTCAAGGGCTGCCTCAAAGGCTGGCTCCTCACGCTTAAGTATCTCCTCCACGTAAACACATGCCTCTTTGCACTTGAGATAATTTCTGCACTTATAACACGAGAGGCCATCCTTCACTGTCTGCCTCCTTTACTGCGCCAAAGGGCGCTACCCCCATCAAACCTAATAACCTTACCCATGTCGCTTATGCGCGAGACAATACTCGTTCCAGCGGGTTCGCTTACTGCATTGAAGTGTTTTTCCACCTCTCCGAGACCGTAATTGCTGGTTATGATAAGGGGCATGTTGTTGATGTAACGTCTATTTATAATGGAATAGATAGTTTTTACTGACCACTCTGAGGTCTTTTCGGCCATAAAGTCATCAAGGACTAAGAGGGGACAGTTGCAGTATTTAGCATGTACGTCCCCTTGGGATAGCTCAGAGGTCTTAAACGTCTGCCGGATCTCTAAGAGCATATCCGCTACGATAGCAAACAGAGGGTAAGGCGGCTCGATGGGTGCCACGGAGTAACAGTCCCGAAACTGAGGGCGGAGTGTAAGGATGTAGGCCTTTAATATGGCCGCTGCCAAATAGGTTTTACCTGAGCCGGGACCGCCAAATACGTAAAGCCCCCCGCCCTGTAAAACACCCTGTACTATATCGATGATCTCCTGCCTAACCATCGAGGTGTCCGCCTTCAGATACCTCTGTGGCACTCCACAACCCTGCAGCACGATGTCTATGCGCGCACTTAACCCATGCCTCCACCTGTTTACGATAGCCTCCTGTTTGATCTTTGTGAGCGCCAGATGGCAGTCATAACAAATATCCGTTGTCCCAATCCATCGTAAGGTGAAAGGATTAAACCATCCAGATTCATTTTGTCCACATCGCCTGCACGTAAACACACTACCCTTTAAGTGCTCAAACATATGCACTATATCATTCCAGAAAACCGCCCTCCTGTACTTAAAGGCTTCATGACGTGCCTCTTCAGGGTTATCAGCTAACAACTTTGATATATAGGTGAGAGTATGGGTCTGATCCTTCATTTCCTGCCTCAACTGCATATTTCTTCTTGTCCTCCTGTGATGGCTTTTTCTTTGACACATGTGTATTATTTTTACTTGTGTACTCTCTAACATTTTGATACTTATCCCAGTTCCTAATAAATATAACCGAACCCATAGCATTACTTTTAACTGTTATAATACTATTATGCTCAAGCCACTTAAGCACGCTTCCAATCGTCTTTTTTGAGGGAACACGCTCTATTCCACGTTCATAGTAGGCAACTCCTCTCGCTATATGATCGTAGCTAGTTACCACCATTCCTGGTGTTACCCACATCCCCAATCCCCTGTTGGTGGGCACACACTCCGTCTTCCATCTAGCCCTTTGGCGCAGGTAGTAAAACACACGATGATACAATGGCGGCATCTGCCACACTATACTGTCTAACTCCCGTCTCCATGCCAATGTAAATCCACGTTCCATATTATTTTACACTAACACACTAATAATCATATGTCAATAGATAAAATAATACAGTAATAAAATATTTATGTACTATAAATATTAGTGTATTATATATAGTATAACTACCTATTATATAAAGAGTAACTACTATTATTAAACTTATAATATATGTCTTGCTATAATGCAACTGTCAAGATAACTTTCATCTAAAAGCTGTATTATCGTCGTACATCACTTTTAACATAAACCTATCCATTGACTATACAATAATATTCCTACTTGTATAACGATAATATATTATGTCAATAATTAAATATGTATATTTATTAGAGTGATATAATGCGACTAAGTATAACCCTGATACAACAAAACTTAAACCTATGATTGATTAATTATCCATTTACCTAAGGCACTTATAAGATTGAACGATGATGACCAAACACATTTTCTAAAAACCCACGAAATTCGGTAGTCCTGCAGAGGTAGTGATATTCAATCTCCCTCCCTTGGTGGAAGGAGTTAGGGGAGGGTGTTAAGTTTACTGTCACCACTACTTGTGCAGGGCTACCCAGAATCCTGTTGGCATTAAGGTGTGGACTCAGTGGGAGATCATTACTTCGGTAGTTGTATTGTATGAGTTGAAAAAGAAATTATATCAGGGTAAATTTAACGGATGTTCTGTAAGCAATAGTAATAAATGTAAGTAAAAACAAAAACATAATGGTATTTTACGGCAAAAAAGTAGACACAATAAATATGAAATAAATAAATATAATACTACCCACTATCCCTACAACGTCACTTCCAGTCTAAACGGTTGATTTCTGCGGTAACTTCAAATAACACCAAAGCATGTAAACCGTTTATTTTGCCATGTTCTATTTCTAAACTGTCGTTGTAGGGCTATGTAACTATCTGTCTCTTTCACAATGACTACCGACGTTGTTCCGCTTTTTATGAGCTTATCCAGATATACAGACTCATAACTCATCGGAAATCCATACTTCGTACCCCTTTTGTTATCCTTCATCCTTTTCAAACTCAAGACGTCTCTTACCTCAGGCCTCAATTCCTCATAAAATTCGTAGAAATAACCTACTTGAAACAAGACTACCGAATGTCTGAATATACCCGTGTAATAGAGGTACTGCATCCTTGATGTCTTAAACAGACTGGCAAAGCGATATTCTGGTAATATGCAGTCATACTCAAAAGAAAAGAACTCGTAAAGGAAACTATATCTTTCAAGTATGGCATTTCTTAAATCATAAGTATCAGCCCATTTTAGATGCCCAAAGTATGATGCAAGCACACAACGCAGACCTTCAAGCACATCGTAAGCGTATATGAACTGCCTCATTGCCTCATCTTCTATGACAAGCCGTCTTTCATACTCATCAAGTCTAGCCATCAGGTTATTCACAACCCGCCTCCTTACAAGGGTATATCCCTGTCTGATTATGTATCCAAGGAAGTCTATTCCATTGTTTACTGGATGTACGAAACCGTATCTTTCGTTTACAACAAGAGACAATCTGGTTTCAACAAAAGGCTTTACCTTCTCTTTTACTTCCTCAAGCCATTGTCTGGAAGTGTGGAGGATCAGAAAATCATCGCAGTACCGGACATAATATCTGCATTTAGGGACGTGCTTTGCAAACTGGTCAAGTTCATTCAGATACACGTTGGCAAAGAACTGACTCGTTAAATTACCTACCGGCAGACCTCTGTTTTCAGGGGCATGAAAGAGACTCTTATGGTGAGGCAAATGCCTCAATAGGTTACTGTCACCCTTTATCACACAGTTTGTAGTAGGATTATGATGTATTATTGTATATGCGAGATAGAGCAGGTCATTGTCCTTTACCTTTTTTTGCAATAGACTATAAGGACATAAATTAAATCAAGAGAAATGTATTTTTCATAAAAGGGGGTTTATGAAAATTGTATTTCACATATTGAGATCTGCATATGAGAACTTTTGGTATAAACAGACTTGCTTAGCATGTCACGGTCGTGTTATTATCTAATCATGAGACAAACAATAGCGCTTTTATTAGCGGCAGTGGTTATTGTTCTGGCATCCGATATGACATCAGAGGCCAGGGACGTCCCCTTTACGCAGGAAGACAGGGATAGGATTATAAGGCTCGAAGAAGGCATTAAGTCTACAAACCAGCGGATAGACGGCTTGGAATCCTCACTAAACAAACGGATAGACGATATGAGAACCGATATGAATAATCTGAGAGCCGACATGAAAAGTATGAGGGCCGATATAACGACGCTAATGCTCTGGGGCTTTGGAGTACTCTTTGGCGGTATGTGGATTTTAATGGGGTTTGTGTTATGGGACAGACGTACAGCCCTTGCCCCTGCTATACGAAAAACCAAGGAAATAGATGAACGTTCCGAATTGATTGTGGAAGCCCTCAAGGAAGTGGCGGCAAAAAACCCTGACGTAAAAGACGCCCTTAAACACACCGGTCTGCTGTAATTGATTGTCACTCCCCTTAATTTGTTTAAATGCCTATGAAGTTTACTCCGCTCTTTACTGAACATGTCAGTCATTGCGTGTCATTCCCCTGTTCAAGTCAGGGGCAGGCTCTGTGAAAGCAGGCATCCAGAAAGAGCCAAAACTATTGATATTCCATATGTTTGCAATGAATATGTCTGAACCAGGATTTAACGGATTAATGGATTATCAGGATTATGTTGAAGAAGGTTTTATCCTTTTTCCTGTAAACCCTTTCATCTGTGTAATCCTATTTCAGACAATCTCTGTGTGTATCTTCTCTATATTTCATGGTAACTATGCTTTTACGCTTTCTGGATTCCTGTTTACCCCTGTTCAAGCCAGGGGCAGGCTGTGGAATGACATATTTGGAAAACGGCCATTACTGTCATTCCCACGAAAGAGGGAATCCATAGTCTTGAAACCAGGGTGCATAAGAAAGTCGTGGGGAAACATGTCATTCCTGCGAAAGCAGGAATCTATTAGCTTGTGGATTGCCGTGTCGAGCACGGCAATGACAGGACGAACCATAAGTTTCTTTGCACCCTTGAAACCATAAAAATTTTTACCATGCTTTTTAAAGAGGATACACATGTGTCAAGCTGGAGAATAGGGTCTTACGCAGCAATACCCAGTTTGTTGCGTGTCCATTGTATTAGCCCGCCTGAGTTTATAAGTTCCTCCATAAATGGTGGTATAGGTTTTGCGTGATACTGACTGCCGGTAGTGAGGTTTGATATAAGCCCGGTGCTGGTATCGATCTCAACAACGTCTCCCTCTTTTATATGTTCAACGGCCTCTGGGGATTCAAATATTGGCAGACCGATGTTAAAGGCGTTTCTGTAAAATATCCTTGCAAAGCTGCTTGCTACGATTGCGCCTACTTCAGCGGCCTTTATAGCAATTGGCGCATGTTCTCTGGAAGAGCCGCAGCCAAAATTAGCCCCTGCCACTATAACATCACCAGTCTGCACCTTAGACGCAAAATCCTTATCGGCGTCCTCCATAACGTGTTTTGCCAGTTCAACCGGGTCTGCCGTATTTAGATATCTTGCTGGTATTATAGCGTCCGTATCTATGTCTCTACCGAACTTCCATACCTTACCTTTTAATTGCATAAAAACCTCCCTTTAGTTAATAACTGTATTATACCACGTTTAGGTTGAAAGTTTATGAGATCAAAGGGAGGGTGGTGGATACCTTGCGTATAACAGTGTAAAGTCCTCCCTTATGCGAAAAAGAGTTACCTTGGTGTTTTCAGATCGTTGTTTATAATCTCTTTGGGACTCTTGTCATCGGAAGTGCACGCTTCCTTCATGTTTGTCGCTCAGGTTCTAATACCAAAGCGAGGCAAAATAAAGATCTGTAGCACGATCCAGACAAGGAATATCAGTATACCGAGAAAAATCTCCCCCATTGACTTTGACATAACTCCTTGTCTTATTTTGTGTTTTCCTTTTCTTTCTTTTCTGGCGGCTTAACAAAATCTACAAATTCGATAACCGCCAACTCGGCTTGATCCTTTAGGCGTCTCCTGGTTTTAACGATTCTCAGGTATCCACCGTTTCTATCGGCAAACCTTGGCGCAATCGTACTAAACAGCTTAGCAACTGCTTGCCGGTTTGGCAGATTTGCCAAGGCTATGCGCTTAGAGTGCAAGTCTCCACGTTTTCCTAGGGTAACCATTTTTTCGGTCATGCCTTTAATGGTTTTAGCCTTTACAAGCGTAGTCTCAATCCTCTCATATATGAGAAGGGCAGACATAAGACTTCTAAACAGCGCTTTTCGCTGGTTTGCTGTCCTATTAAACTTTCGTGTTGCGATTCGATGGTGCATTATTACCCTCCGTTTTTGTGGCAAGTTCTCTTTTTACGGCTTCCATATCCACCTTAAAGTCAAAGTCCAGACCCATTGTCTGTAATACCTCACGTATCTCGTCAAAAGATTTTCTTCCGAAATTCTTCATTTTGAGCATTTCGTCCTCATTTTTTTGAACAAGTTCGTATATATATCTAATATCAGCGCTTTTCAGGCAGTTTTGTGACCTCACGGAAAGCTCAAGCTCGTCTATAGTCTTTATCAGACTTCTATTAAACTCTTTGCTCCCTACTGCGGGGATGGTTACCTGCGATTCTACGAGAACTGCAGGTTCAGGCTCTTGTACAACTATAAGCGCTGGGGTTTCTACTATCTCCCTTTCTTCTATTTTTTCCTCAGTGTCAACCAGCAGGAAGAACTTCAAGTGTTTCATCAACAGTTGAGTTGCCTTAGCCACTGCTTCCTTGGGGTTTATGCTGCCGTCTGTCCAGACTTCCAGGATCAACTTGTCATAGTCAGTTGATTTCCCGACTCTTGTCTTTTCAACATTAAATATGACCTTTCTGATTGGTGTAAAAATAGCGTCTATAGCGATAGTGCCTAGTGGCATACCTGTGTTTTTTAGTTCCTCGGCTGGGACATAGCCCCTTCCCTTGCTGACATTTAATTCAGCCTTAAACTCAGCCCCATTATCGAGCGTTGCTATGTGTGCGTCTGGGTTTAAGACACTGATTAAGTGGCTACCTCCGATATCGCCAGCAGTTACGTCGTTCTTGTCTTTGACGTCTATATAAGCAGTAATCTGTTGGTCTCCATCATATGAGAGTCTGACTTTTTTGAGGTTCAATATGATTTCAACTACATCCTCTTTTACACCCTTTACAGTTGAAAACTCATGAAAAACACCATCTATCTTTATAGAGGTTATCGACGCACCCTCTATGGAGGACAGCAACACCCTTCTTAAGGCATTGCCCAAGGTCACACCATAACCTCGTTCTAATGGTTCGGCAATAAGCTTGCAATACGTGCTTGAAAACGTCTCATCCTCGACGTACACATTTTCAGGCAACTGAAAGCTACTTATATCAAGCAACATAAAAAGCCTCCGTTAAATTATCTCGAATAAAACTCAACTATTAACTGCTCCTTCACATCGATCTGGATATCATCTCTTGCTGGGGCGTGTAGGACTTTACCCTGCATCTGATTAACATCAATCTCCAACCATCGTGGTACCCCTGCATGACTTACCCTGGAGAGGCTCTCCTGTATGCAACCAACTGCCTTGCTTGACTCAACAACGCCGATCTTATCTCCGGCTTTTACTCTGAAAGATGGTATGTTTACCTTTACTCCATTAACGAGAAAGTGTCCATGACCTATAAGCTGCCTAGCTTGGTTCCTGTTGGCAGCTAAACCCATCTTATGAACAACATTATCCAACCTTAGTTCGAGGTACTGTAGCAGCAACTCGCCTGTAACGCCCCTTCTTCTATTTGCCTCGGCAAAGTACTTCCTGAATTGTCCTTCCATTAACCCGTAGGACCTTCTGACCTTCTGCTTTTCTTTCAACTGAATGGCGTAGTCAGACAGCTTTGCTCGTCTTTGACCGTGTTGACCGGGACCGTATTTCCTCCTTTCAATGGCACACTTATCGGTCAGACAGCGCTGCCCTTTTAGAAATAGTTTCTCCCCGTCCCGTCTGCATAACCTGCACAAAGGTTCTCTGTATCGTGCCATACTATACACGCCTCCTTTTTGGAGGTTTACAACCATTGTGTGGTACAGGTGTTACATCCTTTATTATATTTATATCCAGACCTGCCGCCTGAATTGCCCTAATGGCAGATTCCCTTCCTGCCCCAGGTCCCTTGATGTAGACGTCTATTTGTTTCATTCCCATGTCAATTGCCTTTTTTGCTGTAGCCTCTGCAGCCATCTGTGCTGCATATGGGGTACCTTTTCTGGACCCCTTAAAGCCGAGGCTTCCAGCACTAGACCATGCCAGTACATTGCCTGACTGGTCGCTAATGGTCACTAGTGTATTATTAAACGTTGTTTGCACGTGTGCTATACCGCTTGCTATTCTCTTTTTTTCTTTTTTTGGCCCTTTACGCTTCCTTGGCGGCATTATTTACCTCCCTTTTTCTTTACAACGGCCTCTTTTTTCTTTACAACACCTTTTGCAGGCCCTCTTCTTGTGCGGGCGTTTGTCTTTGTCCGCTGACCACGCACGGGAAGCCCTGTCTTATGCCTTAACCCTCTATAGCATCCTATATCTGTCAACCTTTTGATACTCATGGAGATCTCTTTGCGCAGATCTCCTTCGACTTTTTGTTCTTTGTCGATTATCCCTCTAATTTTAGCAACGTCCTCGTTGCTGAGGTCATTGACGCGTATGTTTGGATTGACCTCGGCCTCAGCCAATATCTTTTTTGAAAGCGATCGTCCTATTCCAAATATACGGGTTAACCCTATCTCAACCCTCTCTTTTTTAGGTAAATCTACACCAGCTATTCTTGCCATATCACTCCTTTCTCTTAGCCCTGCCTCTGCTTGTGTTTAGGGTTGTCACAAATAACTCTGAGCACACCTTTGCGTTTAATCAACTTACACTTTGTGCAGATTGGTTTAATTGATGCGCGTACCTTCATAATAATCCTCCATCTATTTTCAATTATCCTGATATTACTTTTCGTCTGTATATGCCGTTTAGCTGCTTACTTATATCTGTAGGTGATTCGTCCTTTTGTAAGATCATATGGAGATAACTCTACCAACACCTTATCACCAGGTAGAATTTTTATATAGTGTATTCTCATCTTGCCAGATACATAAGCTGTTACAACCTGCATGTTATCTAACTCTACCTTGAACATCGCATTGGGCAGGGCCTCTATTATTGTACCCTGTACCTCTATGTTTTCTTCTTTCACCATCGTTAATCCAGTCTCTTAATTAAGTTTATAGTCTTGTCAATATTTGTGGTTTATCATCTGTAACAACGATTGTATGCTCAAAGTGAGCCGATAGCATACCGTCGGCCGTTACTGCTGTCCAACCGTCTTTCATTACAACGACATCGCTTGTGCCTGCGTTGACCATAGGCTCTATTGCTAGCACCATACCTTTCCTTAACCTTGGTCCCGTGTTTGGAACCCCATAATTTGGTATCTGCGGATCCTCATGAAGAGACCTGCCCACACCGTGTCCCACAAAGGCGCGCACCACAGAATATCCATTCTTCTCCACATAACTCTGTATTGCGTGAGATATGTCTGACACCCTGTTGCTGGCTGAGGCCTTTTCTATCCCTTGATAAAGAGATGTCTCTGCAACCTCCAGTAATCTCTGTGTCTCCTCACTAACCCTTCCTACAGGATAGGTTCTGGCGCCATCTCCTATGAAGCCCTTGTATATAACCCCTATATCTATACCGATTATATCGCCTTCCTTAAGCATCTTCTTCTTTGAAGGTATACCGTGGACTATTTCGTTATTTACAGACGCACAGAGGCTTGCCGGATACCCCCTATAACCTTTAAAAGCGGGTACCCCGTTTCTTTCCTTTATGATCTTTTCCACGTATATCTCAACATCCTTTGTTGTAATGCCAGGCGCTATCATTTGCTCAAGGAGCCTCAACGCTTCAGCTACAATCCTGGATGCCAGGGCTATCTTCTTTATCTCGTCTTCGGACTTTAAAATTATCACTATAGCCCTTTTGTCTGAATTATCAGCCTCTCCTCCCTTTAATCCTACCCTTTTTCAACAACCCGTCATAAGACCTCGTCAACAGATGTGATTCTATCTGTGACACGGTATCCAATGCAACACCTACAACTATCAACAAGGACGTACCTCCAAAATAAAACGGTACGTTAAACTTCCTTATGAGGATGCTTGGAAGCACGCACACCACGGAGAGATATATAGCCCCAACAAACGTCAACCGCGACAACACCCTGAATATATAGTCTGAGGTATTCTTACCAGGTCTAACGCCTGGTATATATCCACCATGTTTTTTTAGATTATCTGCGATATCAACTGGATTAAACACAATAGCAGTATAAAAGTAGCAAAAAAAGACTATCATACCCACATAAAGCGCGTCGTGTACAAACGACCCAGGAGAAAGCTGCTTGGCAAAGGCTTGTACCCAGGGTATCGCTATAAACCCGGCAATCGTTGCAGGAAACATTATTATGGACGACGCAAATATCGGTGGTATAACTCCCGATGTATTGACCTTTAAAGGAAGATGCGAGCTCTGACCGCCATACATCCTTCTACCAACGACCCGTTTTGCATATTGTACTGGGATCTTCCTCTGGCCTCGTTCCATATAGATTATACCAGCTATAACAGCTACCATCATGACTACGATTATAAACATCATAATTATGGGAAGCTCGCCTGCCCTAACGAGTCTGATCGTATCGATCGTTGCATTTGGCAGTCTTGCAACTATACCTGCAAAGATGATTAACGATATACCGTTTCCTATACCACGCTCTGTAATCTGCTCCCCCAGCCACATGATAAATGCAGTCCCTGCCGTAAGTGTGATCATGGTAATCAACCTAAAACTCCAGCCTGGATGAAGGATAAACTGTCCTTCCGCCATTGTCTCAAGCCCAACAGCTATGCCAAAGGACTGTATGGCGCTGATTAGCACCGTACCATATCTCGTGTATTGAGTGATCTTTTTCCTTCCCTCTTCTCCTTCTTTGGCGAGTTTGCCGATGGATGGCACCACTACGGTCAGCAGTTGCAGGATAATTGAGGCACTGATGTAGGGCATTATGCCAAGGGCAAATATTGTTACACGCGAGAGCGCCCCACCTGAAAACATGTCAAAGAACCCCATTAGGGCTCCCCCTCTTTCAGTGAGGAATTTACTTAACTGCTCTCCTGCTATGCCAGGTGTGGGTATATGCGCACCAATCCTGTATACAGCCAAAAGTCCGAATGTAAAAAACATCCGTTTTTTTAGTTCTTCTATTTTAAGTATATTTTGAAAGCCTGCTAAAAATCCCAACATGCACCTCTATTCTAAAACCACTGCTTTACCCCCTGCTGTAGTTATTTTGTCCAGGGCCGTCTTACTAAACTTGTTTGCTTTTACAGTTAAAGGACCCTGCAGCTCACCATCGCCAAGTACCTTAACCCCGCATAACAGCTTTTTAATAATGCCCTTTTCAATCAACAGCTCTGGAGTTATTTCAGTTGCTCCTTCAACTCTAGCTATATCATCAAGATTGACGATTGCGTATTGCACGCTAAAAGGATAGTTCTTAAAGCCTCTCTTGGGCAGTCTACGTTGTAGAGGCATCTGCCCGCCTTCAAACCCACGTCTTTTACCGCTACCGGCGCGTGCTTTTTGCCCCTTGTGCCCTTTGCATGCTGTCTTCCCATGCCCAGAGCCGCAGCCTCGTCCAACCCTCTTGACATTCTTGGTACTACCATCAGCAGGCTTCAGTTCGTTTAATCTCATTTATAAACCTCCTAACACTCTTACGCAGGGGGTGTAGGACCCTTCGTTTTCTCTATTGCTGTTATTACACATACCTTTTTACTTTAGGCCTTCTTGATTTCCATTTTTACTTTTGCAAAACGTCTTTCACTTTTCGACCATGCCATATACCACAGATGCTCCTTATGACATAACCGTAATCCCGTGAGTAGTCGTTATACTGCCGTTGCAGCATCTTCCTCTATGTGGACAAGATGTGATACCTTGTGGAGCATCCCACTTATCGCTTGATTCTTGGTATGCTCAACCGTCATACCTATCTTACGCAGACCTAGTGCACGGAGGATGTTTCTCATACTTTCCGTCTTCCCTGCATAACTACGCTTTAACGTTACTTTAATCTTCATTTGCTGGCCTCTTTTGAGCTGCCGCCATCATCAGATTTTCCTCTCTGCTTTAGCACCATCTCCGGGTTTTTCAACAGCGTTAAACCGTTGAGTGTTGCCCTAACCGCGTTGAAGGCATTGGTACTTCCTAATGACTTTGCTACAATATTATGCACACCAGCCACTTCCAACACTGCTCGCACCGGACCACCTGCTATCAGACCTGTACCTTCTCTGCCTGGGTTTAAGACGACCATGCCTGAGCCATAGTGACCGATTATCCTGTGAGGAATTGTCCCGCTTTTTATAGGAAACTGGAAGAGTGATTTTTTTGCCTTCTCAATCGCCTTTTTTATAGCCTCTGGTACCTCGTTTGCCTTACCCTTGCCAATGCCAACGATACCGTTGCCATCGCCAACAACCACGAGTGCGCTAAATGAAAAACGCCTGCCTCCCTTAACCACCTTTGCAACACGATTTATAAAAACAACCTTCTCCTGAAGTGTTAAATCAACATGTTCGATCCTTCCCAACTTACCTCCTTTATCCGTATACTATTAGGTGCTAAAACTCTAATCCTGATTGTCTGGCAGCGTCGGCCAGCGCCTTAACTCTACCGTGGTATTTAAACCCGCCTTTATCGAAAACAACCTTGGTTATACCTTTTTCCTTGGCCTTGAGCGCTATCAACTCTCCAACTTTTTTTGCCGCAATGACATTACCTTTATGCCCACTGTCGGACTTGAGTGACTTATCGAGAGTTGAGGCGTAGGCAAGTGTTACTCCCTCAGTGTCATTTATCAACTGGGCGTACATGTGATTGAGGCTCTTGTAGACCGATAGCCTCGGTCTTTCCAGCGTGCCTACAACTTTCTTTCTAACTCTATCGTGTCTTCTTTGCCTTAAGTAGATCTTTTCGTTCTTCACTCTAAAAAATTCCTCACTTTAATCTGGTACTCACTTTAATCTGGGTTTTATTTTGAACCCGTTTTACCTGGTTTTAGTTTGATCTTCTCTTCTGCATACCTGATACCCTTACCTTTATATGCATCCGGCGGTCTGATAGCCCTTATGTTGGCTGCCACTTGGCCTAAGAGCTGCTTATCTATCCCAAAAAGGGACAGCTTAGTTTGCTTCTTATCGACCTCGGCACTGACGCCCTTTGGCAGTGTAAACACCACAGGGTGTGAGTATCCTATGGCAAACTCTAACTTATCGCCATTAACAAAGGCCCTGTACCCAACGCCTGCCAGTTCTAGATCCCTTTTAAACCCTTCCGATACACCCATACACATGTTATATATCAGACTCCTCGTTAATCCGTGCAGCGCCCGTTCTGAGCGCGTATCTCCCTGCCGCTGTACTTTTAATTGTGAGCCCTCAACTTCTACCTTCAAAACAGTTGGGCAGGACCAACTCAACTCACCCTTGCCTCCTTTTACACGTATCTCGGAGTTATTTAAGTCTACCGTTACGCCTTTAGGAAGCACTATCGGCTTTTTACCAATTCTAGACATCGCCAGCCTCACCTCTTTATCGTCTTAAAAATTTTGGTATTAATCTATTATTATGTAATTTATTGTGTGCTTTTGTGCAATGTAATTGCAGATGTCTTGACACAACGGCACTTATCAATAATCTTACCAGACGTAGGCTAATACCTCACCGCCTATCTTTTCTCTTCTACAGACGTTGTCGGTAGTAATACCCTTGGGCGTTGTTAACACTACGACGCCTACCCCGCCCATCACGCTTGAAACCTCCTTGTAGCCCGTATAGACCCTACGGCCAGGTTTACTCACTCTCTTTAGACCTGTTATGATACTCTTGTTTTCAACGTACTTGAGAGAGATCCTTAATACACCCTGCTTTTTATCCTTTAGTATCTTATACGCCCTGATAAAACCTTCTTCTTTCAGCAGTTTTGCTATCTCTAACTTAATCCTTGAGGCAGGGATATCCACTTTTTCCGCCTTGATTAAGATTGCATTCCTCATCCTGGTCAACATATCCGCAATCGGATCAGTCATCATAAGTTCACCTCTACCAGCTTGACTTGGTTACGCCAGGGACCTTACCCTGCAGCGAAAGTTTTCTGAAACATATCCTACAGAGGTCAAATTTCCTCAAATAGCCTCTAGGTCTACCGCAAAGATGACATCTATTATAACCCCTCACCTTGAACTTTGGAGGCCTCTTGGCCTTTAATATCATGCACGTTTTAGCCATATCACCTCTTCAAAAATATTTCTTATCATTATGTCTCCCTGAAGGGCATGCCTAATTCCTTCAAAAGTGCCTTCCCTTCCTTATCTGTTTCTGCCGTCGTACAGATCACCACGTTTAGCCCGTGTACCATACTAACCTTGTCATAGTCTATCTCAGGGAATATATACTGTTCCCTCACGCCTACAGAATAATTGCCTCTACCGTCAAAGGACTTCCCGCTTACTCCTTTAAAGTCACGTATCCTCGGCAGCGACACACTTATAAACCTATCGAGGAACTCATACATCTTGTTGCCCCTTAACGTAACTATACAGCCAATAGGCATCCCCTTGCGCAGCTTAAAGCCTGCTATCGACTTCTTGGCCTTTGTGATTATCGCCTTCTGGCCTGCTATCATCTCCAGTTCTTTTTGTGCGGCGTCTAGCAGCTTTATATCCTGCACCGCCTCACCAAGCCCCACATTTAATACTATCTTTTCAAGTTTGGGTACTTGCATCACGTTCTTATAGGAAAACTCCTTTTTGAGCGCTGATATAATCTCAGTCCGATACTTATCTTTAAGCCGAGGTGCCATAGCTTCTAGTCAATTACCTCCTTACATTTCTTACACACACGCATCTTTTTCCCACTCTCAAGAAGCTGATTGCCTATGCGTGTTGGCTTACTGCACCTTGGGCAAATGAGCATCAACTTGGATATGTGCATTGGGGCTTCTTTTTCTATGATACCGCCTTGCTGATACTGTTTATTCGGTTTCATATGCTTCTTTATCATGTTGGTATTTTCCACAATAGCGCTGTCCTTCTTGGGCATCACCTTAATGATCCTGCCCTTCTTACCCTTTTCGCTACCTGTCAGCACAACAACTGTGTCTTCTTTTTTAATACTTAATCCCATTACTTAGCCTCTTGTCTGAAAGATTACTTTTACTTACAATACCTCAGGCGCCAGCGATATAATCTTCGCAAATTCCTTCCACCTCAGCTCTCTGGCCACAGGCCCAAAGATCCTTGTACCTATTGGCTCTCTCGCTGCATTGATGATAACCACTGCGTTCTGCTGAAAGCGGATATATGTACCGTCAACTCTCCTGGTTTCCTTCACGGTTCTAACGACTACCGCTTTTACCACTGTGCCTTTCTTTACTGTTCCCTCTGGCAGAGCCTCTTTTACGGCAACCACTATGACATCTCCCAACCTTGCATACCGTCTCTTATAACCACCCAGCACTTTTATACACATCACCTTTTTCGCGCCGGAGTTGTCTGCCACATCGAGAATACTTTCAACCTGTATCACCCTCGTGCTCCTTTTTTATAGGATTTACTAAGACCCATCGTTTTGTCTTACTGAGCGGCCTTGACTCTTTTATCTGTACCACATCTCCAATATTGCAAAGGTTATCCTCATCGTGGACCTTTAGTTTGACAGTCTTTTTGATGGTCTTTTTATACAATGGGTGCTGATAAAGCCTTGAGACGGCCACTGTCACTGTCTTATCCATCGCGTTATTAATAACCTCTCCTGTGTAAACCTTTTTAGGCATTGTCCTTCCTCATTTTATCTTTACTTTACCTTATTAACTCTACCTTGATTAATTCTTCCTTAATTGTCTCTAAGCATTCTTTATACCGGGGGTTATCATGCCCCTTGTTTCACTTTGCCTTTCTCCGTTATGATAGTTAAAACCCTGGCTATGTCCTTCTTTACAGTTTTAATCCGTTTGGGGTTTTGTATATCTCCCCTAGCAGCTTGAAAGCGGAGATTGAAGAGCTCTTTTCTCATGTCGTCTTCCTTTTGCTTCAGCTCCTCCACATTTAACTCGCGTATCTGTGCTGGTTTCAAATCACTGCCTCCTCTCTTTTAACAAACTTGGTGGCCACAGGCAGTTTGTGAGCTGCCAGCCGCAGCGCCTCTTTTGCAATCTCCTCGGTAACCCCTGAGAGTTCATACATAACCTTACCTGGTCTAACTACAGCTACCCAGTACTCAGGATTTCCCTTACCTTTTCCCATTCTCGTCTCAGCGGGCTTTTTCGTTATCGGCTTGTCTGGAAACACGCGTATCCACAACTTACAGCCTCTCTTTGCATATCTTGTTATGGCAACTCTTGCGGACTCTATCTGTCTGCTTGAAATCCAGCCAGGCTCCATTGCCTTCAGACCATAGTCACCAAAAGAGATCTCTGCTCCCCTGATAGCTTTGCATTTCATGTTACCCTTCATGGCCTTTCTGAATTTCACTTTCTTGGGCATCAACATAGCTTTTTACTCCTTATGCTCGTTTTAAATCCTGCGTGCAGGGGCCGACGTCTGGCAACTTTACGCAGCTCCTTTTGACTCTGGTAGTACGTCGCCTTTGTATATCCAGACCTTCACGCCGATTATCCCGTATGTCGTCCTTGACTCAGCAAAGCCAAAATCTATATCTGCCCTGAAGGTATGAAGAGGTACCCTGCCTTCCTTATACCACTCTGCCCTAGCAATCTCAGCGCCGGATAAGCGTCCTGAACATGCTATCTTAACACCCTGTGCACCAAACCTTAACGATGACAGTACTGACTTCTTCATTGCCCTTCTGTATGCCACACGTTTTTCTATCTGCATCGCTATATTCTCGGCTACCAGTTGTGCATCCAACTCAGGTTTTCTTATCTCCTTGATGTCTATGCTCACCGGCTTGCCAATTACCAGCTCTATCGCTTTCTTGAGATTTTCTACCTCTGCGCCTTTCTTGCCTATTATGATACCGGGTCTGGCCGTAAAGATTATGATCTTTAGCTTTTGCCCTGCCCTCTCGATCTCGACCCTGCTGATCCCTGAATGGTACAGCTTATCTTTGATATATTTCTTTAAATAAAGATCTTCATGCAATTGTTTTGCATAACCTACTTTCAAATACCAACGGGAATCCCAAGTCTTGTTAATTCCCAGTCTTAAGCCCGTTGGATGTGTCTTCTGACCCAAATATCACCTCCGTTAATCCGACAAGACCAATGTTATATGGCTTGTTCGTTTCCTTATTACGTTTGCCCTACCCATTGCCCTAGGCATTATGCGCTTCATCGTTGGTCCTTGATTAACGTACGCAAAGGCTATGTTCATCTCATCGGGGTCTGCAACGTTCTTCTTCTCTGCGTTGGCCATTGCTGACCTTAAGAGTTTTGACACCATATCTGCTCCCCTGTAGGGCATAAACTGTAGCAGGACAACTGCATCCTTTGCCTTCTTCCCTCTGATTAAGTCAGTCACCCTTCTAGCTTTACGAGGCGTAATCCGAGCATATCTCAATATCGCTTTTGCGTCCATTTTTTTCTTCCCTCTTTATTTTCCTTTTCCAGAGGATTTATCGCTACCGGCGTGCCCTCTAAACGTACGAGTAGGCGAAAACTCCCCTAGCTTGTGTCCTATCATATTTTCTGTTACATACACAGGAATAAATTTATGCCCGTTGTGAACAGCAAACGTAAATCCTATGAAATCAGGAACTATAGTCGATCTCCTCGACCACGTCTTAATAATCTTCTTATCTCCTGCGGCTAGCTGTTTGTCCACTTTCTCTTTGAGACACTCATCTACAAACGGGCCTTTCTTTATCGATCTAGGCATATCTTAACTCCCTTATTTTCTTTTCTTAACTATATACTTATCGGTTCTTTTGTTGCTTCTGGTCTTAACGCCTTCTGGCTTACCCCACGGTGAACACGGCGGCCTTCCTCCGGAGCTCCTGCCCTCGCCTCCGCCAAGCGGATGATCTATCGGGTTCATGACGACCCCTCTGACGTGTGGTTTTTTGCCCTTCCAACGATTTCTCCCTGCCTTACCAATTGATACATTCTCATGTTCAGAGTTACTGACCTGCCCTATTGTGGCCATACACACTATCGGTATCAGCCGCACGGCACCGGAGGTCAACTTCACCTGCGCATACTTTGGATCCTTGGCTATTAACTGCGCCTGTGCACCAGCGCTGCGGACTAGCTTTCCGCCTTGTCCTGGGCGCAGCTCTACGTTATGTATTATAGTACCCAACGGAATCTCTCTCAACGGAAGCGCATTACCAACCTTTATCTCCGACCCTGAACCGTTTGTCACCTGCTCGTTTACCCTTAGTCCCTCTGGCGCTATTATGTAGCTCCTCTGCCCATCAATGTACCTAATTAGCGCTATCCTGCAAGACCTGTTTGGGTCATACTCTAAAGACTCGACCTTTGCCGGCACCCCAGCCTTTAATCTCTTAAAGTCGATAATCCTGTAGCTTCTCTTAACTCCTCCCCCCTTTTGCCAAGAGGTTACCCTACCCTGATTATTCCTTCCCCCACTCTTCCTTAGACCAACAACTAACGGCTTATACGGTTCTTCCGCAGTTATGTTGGCAAAGTCCGATACGGTCTGAAACCGCCTGCCCGGCGACGTTGGCTTATAGCGTCTTATTCCCATTATACACCTTCAATAAAGTCTAATTTCTCGCCCTCTTTAAGGGTTATTATTGCCTTTTTCAGCTTCCTCGTCTTACCGATTGACTTCCCATACTTCTTCCACTTGGAAGGTCTCATCGTAATAGCTACCTTCTCCACCTTAACTTTGAACTTTTCTTCAAAGGCCTTCCTGATCTCGATCTTGTTTGACTTAGGATCTACTTCTATGTAAAACTTGTTTTCATGCTCTTTTAAGTAAGTTGCTTTCTCTGTAAAAAGCGGCCTCTTGATCGCTGTGTGAAGGTTATTCATTATTAGCTCCCCGTATGAACGACAACGAATCCTTCGTCATAAGGACGTAGTCGTGTGCAATAATCTCATATGTATTTATATCCGTAACACTTACAGCTCTAACCCCCACTATATTCCTGACAGACAACACTATCCTTCTATTATTATCTGACATTGCAGTGCTGCTGATAACACCCACAGCAACACTCCCTGTACTGTCTTTACGCTCTACAGGTAAAACGATCAAAACGCGCTGTCCATTTAAACCCAGCTTATTCAGTATCTCCAAAATGCTTTTCGTCCTCGTCTTATCCAACTCTATTGCATCTATAATGACAAGTTTTTGTTCGGCGACCTTTGCCGAAAGAGCCGTATTTAGCGCCAGCCTCTTAAACTGCTTATTCAGCTTATAGGAGTAGTCACGCGGCTGTGGTCCAAATATGGTTCCTCCGCCCTTCCACAAAGGCGATCTAATGCTGCCATGCCTTGCCCTGCCAGTGTGCTTCTGCTTCCAAGGTTTGCGCCCTCCACCCCTAACCAGACCTCTGGTCTTGGTAGCGTGTGTACCCTGCCTCTGGTTGGCCAGGTAGTTTACAACAGCGCTCTGCAAGATATCACGTCTCACTTCAAGACCAAATATCTCCTTTGCCAGTTGTACCTTATCAACTATATTGTTATTAACATCTCTGATCTCAGCCTCTATCATAACCTTACCCTATCATAAATTTAAATACCTAATTTTTCTTTGTGATCTCTATAATATTGCCCGTTGGTCCAGGCACCATTCCCTTGACTATAAGAAGGTTTTGCTCGGGCTTAACATCAAAGATCGTAACATTTAACACCGACACCCTTTCACTACCCATGTGACCAGGTAACCCCTTATTTTTCCATACCCTTGATGGAAACGAACTCGCCCCGATAGAGCCAGGCGCCCTGTTAAACATCGATCCATGTGTAGCCGGTCCACCGGCATAGTTGTGCCGTTTCATAACGCCCTGAAAGCCCTTACCCTTTGAAACCCCTGATATCTTTACTTTCTCACCGGGTGCAAAACTCTCCACCGTCACAAGATCTCCTACCTTCAATCCTGTCATCTTAAATTCTTTGAGTATCTTATACGGTTTCTGATTCGCCTTATCAAAGACACCTTTCATGGGCTTATTCACCTTATTGGCCTTACGCTCTTCCATAAACCCTACCTTTATGGCTGCGTACCCGTCCCGCTCAACCGTCTTAACCTGGATAACGCTGCAGGGACCGGCCTCTATCAGCGTTACAGTGACCATGTCTCCGTTGTCAGCAAACACCTGCGTCATCCCTAACTTCTTACCTATTAATCCTGTCATGCCTAGCTCCCATTATAACTCATATTGATCTTAGCCTTCTCTCCACTGTCGTGTTTAATCCAAACTTCCACCACAGACTCTCTACATCCCACAGATATATACATTCACAACAGCGCTATAGCTTAATCTCTACATCCACGCCAGCTGCAAGTTCCAACTGCATCAGGGCGTCAACCGTTTGCTGCGTAGGGTCGTGTATGTCTATTAATCTCTTATGAGTTCTTATCTCAAACTGCTCTCTTGATTTCTTGTCCACGTGTGGAGATCTCAAAACCGTGAACTTTTGTATATGTGTAGGTAGTGGCACTGGCCCTGCTATCCTTGCACCTGTTCGATGAACGGTATCCACTATCTCTTTCACAGACTGGTCAAGAAGTCTGTGGTCGTAGGCCTTTAACTTTATGCGTATTTTTTCGTTCAAAACACTACTCCAATATTTCCGTAACGACCCCGGCTCCGACAGTCCTACCGCCTTCTCTTATAGCAAACCGCAGCCCGTTCTCCATCGCTATCGGGGATATTAACTCTACCGTTACGTTGATGTTATCACCGGGCATTATCATCTCTACCCCTTCTGGCAGCTCCACTACACCGGTCACATCCGTTGTCCTAAAGTAAAACTGCGGCCTGTATCCCTTAAAAAATGGTGTATGCCTGCCACCCTCTTCCTTGGTCAACACATACGCCTCTGCCTTAAACTTCGTATGTGGCGTTATGCTGCCGGGTTTGGCCAACACCTGCCCTCTCTCTACCTCTTCCTTGCCTACGCCTCTAAGCAGGGTTCCTATGTTGTCTCCGGCGCGCCCCTCATCAAGCAGCTTTCTAAACATCTCTACACCGGTGACTACTGACTTCCTCGTAGCGGTTAAACCTACTATCTCTATCTCTTCGCCAACCTTGACTATGCCTCTCTCTACCCTGCCCGTAACAACCGTGCCTCTGCCGCTTATCGAAAACACATCCTCGATGGGCATCAAAAACGGCTTATCCAATGCCCTCTGTGGCTCTGGTACGTAGCCATCCACGGCATCCATTAGCTCATGGATACACTTGTACTCTGGCGCCCCAAAGTCTGTGCTTGCACTCTCTAGCGCCTTAAGCCCGCTGCCCTTTACGATGGGTATGTCATCCCCTGGGAACTGGTACTTGCTCAGGAGCTCTCTTACCTCAAGCTCAACCAGATCCAGCAGCTCAGGGTCGTCAACCATGTCGACCTTGTTCATAAACACAACTATATATGGTACACCGACCTGCCTGGCCAGCAGTATGTGTTCCCGTGTCTGAGGCATCGGTCCATCGGCTGCGCTGACCACCAGGATAGCGCCATCCATCTGAGCTGCTCCTGTTATCATGTTCTTGACATAGTCGGCATGACCGGGGCAATCCACGTGGGCATAATGCCGCTTGGGTGTCTCGTACTCTACGTGTGCCGTTGCTATCGTGATACCTCTGGCCTTTTCCTCAGGGGCGTTATCTATCTGATCATAGGCCGTAAACTTGGCCTGACCCCTAATTGCCAATACCTTTGTTATCGCCGCAGTCAACGTTGTCTTGCCGTGATCCACGTGCCCAATCGTTCCAATGTTCACGTGCGGCTTCGTCCTCTCAAACTTGGCCTTTGCCATCTAATGTCCTCCTTCTATTAACTGGAGCCCATGACCGGGATTGAACCGGTGACCTCATCCTTACCAAGGATGTGCTCTACCGACTGAGCTACATGGGCATTATATCTACGGCAAGATCACTGCCGACTCTTAATAAGCGGGAAACGGGATTCGAACCCGCGACCCTCAGCTTGGAAGGCTGACGCTCTACCACTGAGCTACTCCCGCACCTTTAACCTAACGATCTATAGTTATCTATGGCTTCCTAATGGACGCTCTGATCTATAACACAAATTCCTAACTGTTGCTTTTAAATGGAGAGGGGAGGATTCGAACCTCCGAAGGCTGAGCCAACGGGTTTACAGCCCGTCCCCTTTGGCCACTCGGGTACCTCTCCACACTACAACGCTACCACATCGTAAGGAAATTAATAATATTACATATCGCATACAATTGTCAACAATTTTTTCTCAAGGGAAAGAAGGGAGGGCTTTGCCCTCCCTCAGACCCACCCACAAGGGGACCAGACCCCTTGACCCCGTAAATGACTGGCGTGACTGCTTATAATGTAAATAGGTGCATACATAACATCTCGTTTGGTTTTTATTTCTAATGCTTATTTGTTAATATAGTCTATAAATAATGGTTACATGTGGAGGATATGATTAATGATGAAAAGGGTTATAAGAAGGGTGGGGGATGACAGAGGTTTTACGTTAATAGAGTTACTGGTGGTAATGGTTATACTTGGTCTTTTGGCGGCATTGGTGGGGCCGAGGGCGTTTTCCAAGGTTGGCAAGGGCAAGCAGGCTGCTGCAAAGACGCAGATAGAGCTTTTATCACAAGCGATTGAGCAATTTAAAGTCGATACAGGGCGCTTCCCTACAAACGAAGAAGGACTTGAGGCCCTACGAGTAAACCCAGGCGTTGACGGATGGGATGGCCCCTACTTGAAGAAGAAGGTCCCCCTTGATCCGTGGAAACAGCCTTATCACTACAACTACCCAGGAGCACACGGCGACTACGATCTCTTCTCCTATGCCGCCGATAGCAAAGAGGGTGGTGAAGGAGACAACAAAGATATCAACAACTGGGAATAAAATTACAAATAAAGAGGGATCTGCACCCAGTTACAATTTCAAGCAGCCAAGCATGACATCTACGGGGTCAAGGGGACGAGTCCCCTTGCGAGTGGGTCTGAGGGGGAGCAGCGCTCCCCCTTCTTTTCTCTCTTCTTCTTACCCCTCGTGACTTACTTAATGGTAGCGCCGGGGGTTATTTCTTTATCTGGCGTTAGGAGCGACATTGATGTGTCGTCTGAGGCTGCCAGGATCATCCCTTGTGATTCTATACCCATGAGTTTGGCCGGCTTGAGATTTGACACAACGACGATGCTCTTACCGACTAGTTCATCGGATTTGTAGTGCTTACCGATACCCGCCACTACCTGACGCATCTCGCCGGTGTCTACCTGGAGCTTTAACAGCTTGGATGAGCCTTTGACCTTCTCGGCGGATATCACCTTACCGACCTTCAGCTTAACCTTGGCAAACTCATCTATGGAGATAAGCTCCCCAATAGTTACTGTGTTTTCGGCCGGCTGTGTGCTCTGTACCTGTTGAACTTCAACTGTTTTCTCTATCCGTGGAAACAGCTGCGTCAGTTCAGCCACCGCCCCGCCATGACCAAGTCCGCCCCACTTTGCATCGGTTGAGAGGTCTACGTCCCTAATGTCCTTCTGTGTCAATGCCCAGTGGAGTTTTTCACATGTCTGGGGCATAAATGGATACAGATATATGCTGATAAGCCTCAACCCCTCCAGGCAGTTATAAATAACGCTGCCCAGCCTATCCGTGTTGCCTTCCTTTACCAGCACCCAGGGTTTGTTGGTGTCTATGTGCTTGTTTAAGTAACCGATGAGTTCCCAGATTGCCGCTAGCGCCTTCTGAAACGCAAGCTCTTTTAAAGAATTTTCTATGATAGTAAATGTTCCTACTGCCAGGTTTTCAATCTCATCGCCTAAAACCTTGGGCTGTGGGATAACCCCATTAAAATATCTCTGAAGCATAGAGAATGTTCTATTGACAAGATTGCCAAAGTCGTTTGCCAGGTCGCTGTTTATGCGTCCGATGAGGGCTGCCTCGGAGAAGTCGCCATCCAGCCCAAAGGTCACCTCCCTGAAGAGGAAGTACCGGAAGGCGTCCGCTCCGTAGCGGTCAATTATGTCAAAGGGGTCTGCGACGTTGCCGAGGGACTTGGACATCTTCTTCCCCTGCATAGTCCACCAGCCGTGGGCATATATGCCGTGGGGCAGAGGCATGTCAAGGGCCATGAGCATGGTTGACCAATAGACCGAGTGGGTGGTCAGTATGTCTTTGCCGATGATGTGACAGGTTGCAGGCCACCACTGTACGTCCTCTGATTTGGGGGCAAGGTAAAGGGTTGCAGAGTAGTAGTTCAGGAGTGCATCAAACCAGACGTAGGTAACAAAGTCCTCATCAAAGGGCAGGGGTATGCCCCAGGAAAGCCTCCTCTTAGGTCGCGATATGCAGAGGTCGCCTAATGTGGCGTTTCTCAGAAAACCAAGCACCTCGTTGCGTCTTGTCTGAGGCTGTATGAAGCCGGGGGTGTCATTGATGTAGTTTATAAGGCGTTCTTGATATTTTGACATCAAGAAGAAGTAATTTTCCTCCTGGATCTGCTCTATGGGGCGGTGACATTCTGGACAATTACCATCTAAGACCTCTTTGTCGGTCCAGAACCGCTCATCGTGCGTACAGTAGTAGCCTTGGTACTGACGTTTTTCGATCTCGCCTTTGTCGTAGAGATTCTGAAGCACGGTCTGTACGGTCTTGATGTGCTGTGCGTCAGTGGTTCTGATAAAGGCGTCGTTGGTGACGTTTAGTTTGCACCAGAGGTTTTTAAAGTTATCACAGAGGACATCTGCGTGTTCTTTCGGTGTACGTCCTGAAAGATTTGAGGCCTTATCCACCTTCTGTCCGTGCTCATCCGTGCCGGTGAGGAAAAACACCTTATTACCCATCAGCCGGTTAAACCTGGCCAATATGTCAGCCGCTACAGTGGTATAGGCATGACCTATGTGCGGGACGTCATTTACGTAATATATGGGGGTTGTAACGTATAGCTTTTCTTCCATTTAGGGTAAATCTCCAGTGATTAAGTCTTCTTTTTTCCTTTGTTTCTTTTTGGTCTCCATTTCTTCTTGCTCTTGCCTGCTTCTTTTGGTGTATCGGTTGTCTTGCCGTCCTCCCCTTGTTTATCTGAAGGCTGGGTTGTAGAGGCAGCGGGAGGTACGATTATGGCAGCATTTTCGCCCTCAGTCTTTTTCTTACCTCCCTGTCCACCTTCTGATAAAGCAGCAGGTTTTTTATGAGACCTCTTCCTGCGATGAGAAGATCTTTTACCATCGCGTTTTTGCCCGCTGTCTGACTTATCATTTTCTGCTTGTGAGTCGGCCTTGCATAAATCGCACGAACTATACTCCTGACTCGTCACAGCATCCTCCGTAGAAGTAGTGGATATTATGGCTTTATAATCATATTGTTGTTGTCTTTGCTTTGCCTCTATGGACTCGGCCAGACGCTCAAATGGCAGGTACTCGTCCTCTGCCTCCAGTTCCTCCAGGATGGGGGAGTCTTCTGTGAGTTCGACCACATCCTCTGCTGGCCCCTCGTCTACCTCAAATCCCAGACAACACATAAGGCGGCCACACAGGCCGGAGAGCTTGCCAGGATTCAGCACAAGGTCCTGCCTCTTGGCCATACGTATGGAGATTGGGGCGAAGTTTGACAGAAAGGTTCTACAACAAACCTCACGCCCGCAGATACCTAAGCCGCCAATGAACTTAGTCTCATCCCTGACGCCTATCTGACGCATCTCTATGCGCGTCTTAAACCGTGAGGCCAAGTCTTTTACAAGCTCCCTGAAATCTATCCTGCCCTCGGCCGTAAAGTAAAACACTATGCGCTTTCTGTCTAAGGTCACCTCCGTGTTGACGAGCTTCATGGGCAGCCCCCTGGCCAGTATCCTCTCATGACAGAACCTCTTTGCCTCCTGTTCAAGCTCGTCGTTTTCAACCTTTAGCTTGAAATCCTCTTCTGTCGTTATGCGCAACACCTTTTTTAGTTCCTTGTCGTACTGGTCGACATTTGTGACGTCTGTTACTACGTTGCCTATTGTAAGCCCAAAGCTCGATTCCACAACAACTGTGTTGCCTTTTAAGACATTTAAACCATCAGATCCATCTACTTCAAAATGATAAATCTTACCACACCTCTTAAATCTGATCCCAACTATATCTGGCATAAAATAACCTTTTTTCTTTCCTTGAAATAAGCTCTTCTTCATTTCAAATAGGGTATCCCATCTTATTTGATGCGGGCACCCTCACCTATAATGCTGCTAACTTCAGTAACCACGCCTGACATTTACGGGGTCAAGGGGGCGAGTCCCCTTGTGGGTGGGTCTGAGGGAGGGGGTTGCGAACCCCTGAGGCAGAGGCAAAGCCCTACCTTTTTACATCTTCACAGCATTACCCCTCACCTAGCCCCCTCTCTTTTGCCTTACGCTTGAGAGGCTGGTTGAGGTCTTCGGCCATTGACCGGTTTTTTGGCTCCCTGCGTATGATTGCTTAAAGGCACTTTCCAACATCGTCTGTACGTAATTAATCAAAATTGACTTGTTTATATTAAAAATAAAATAGTTCATCAACCCACACATATATTCGTAAGTCTCTATAAGGGTTTTAGCGTCGATTGCCTTGCTCAACTCATTCAGTTCCTGTCTCTTGTCGCAGTTTATCAATAAGCTGTTGTTTGAGTCGACCTTAAGGGTCATAATATCCCTCAAAAAGACGAGGGCTGATTCAAACCACTGCTGTATCTCTCCCTTTTCCTTCCACTGAGCTAACTTCTGACCAGAGAGGAAGCCCCTAAAGATTGAGAGGTCTCTGTCTCGTCTATGTGTGACCTCATCTGAGAGCATGGGGCCAATGCTGCCCATTGACAGCCTTATGTGCGCCTCCCCGATGTCTCTTCCAAGGGTTTTAACGACCGCCTTGCCAGCCTTAAAAGAAAGTGGGGTAAAGTTTACAACCACGCACCTTGAGCGAATCGTATCAAGCAGATTTTCCTCATATGCGCTTATCAGGATTATGACGCAGCCAGGGGGAGGCTCCTCAAGGGTCTTTAGGAAGGCATTTGCCGCTTGCGGATTCATCTTATCGGCATCGTCTACGATCAAGACCTTTGCGTTCCACTCTATAGGCGTAAGTGATAGAAAATCCTCGCACTCCCTTATCTGCTCAACCTTGATCATGCCATCCTCGGCGGTTATGACCCTCATATCGGGGTGTGTAAGGCCATCCACCTTATGACAGGAGAGACAACGGTCACAGGAGTCGCTTCTTGACGCAGCGTTACCCGTGCAGTTTATGACCTTGGCAAAGGAGAGGGCAGCTAGCTTTTTCCCCGTCTGAGCGGGACCGCTAAAGAGATAGGCCGATGATATCCTCTCCAACCCCACCATCCCGCCTAAGGCCCTCACCACACGGTCATGTCCAAGTATGGCGCTCAGGGACATCTGTCAAGCCTCTCTAACAACGTCTCCATTATACGGCCGGTCAACCACTGTGCTGGCCTTGTGCTGTCAAGCGTTATTACCCTCTGCGGTTGTCTCCGGGCAATGTCTAAGAATCCCCGTCTGACCCTTTCATAAAACATGCGGTCTTCTAACTCTATCCTGTCTGACTTGTCTTCGCATGTGGGGTCAGACAGCTTTATATCGGCGTTTCTTCTGAAGCCCTCGGCGGGGTCAACGTCTAACAGGAAGGTTATATCGGGTCGGATGCCGCCGGTTGCCAAACGCTCAAGGCTCTCGATCAGAGACAGGTCGATCCCCCTGCCGTAGCCCTGATAGGCAATGGTTGAATCTGTAAATCTATCTACGAGCACTATTTTTTTCTGATCCCCCCCCTCTAGGGCAGGCCTTATAATCTCCTCGATGTGCTGAACCCTCTGGGCGTTAAACAGCAAAAACTCCGTCAGAGGCGCCATCCCCTTAAATCGTTCATCCAGGAGCAACTCTCTGATGGCTGACCCTATCTCTGTAGCTCCTGGTTCAAAGGTGGTCACACACTCATAACCTATTTCTGTTAATCTCTGAGATACACTGCGCACCTGAGTAGATTTGCCCGCCCCATCGACGCCTTCAAAGGTTATGAGCACACTACGCCCTGGCTGCAACCCTGTCGTCAGCCGCCAAATTGTTCAAGAAGGTACTGTCTCAGCCGCTTGAGGATATCAAAGACTTTTTCGGCCATCTCCACGTCCAGGCTTCCGGCTCCACAGGAGGGGGTCAACATCGAGTGCGTGGCAAGTGTCTCAGTCCCTACGTCAGCGGCAAGCCTCTCAAACCTCTCCTAAAACCTTGCCGCAATGCTGTCTGACGACTCGTGTTTTATGTCGTCGGTTGTTGGCACGATACCCCAGGCCAGGAGACCTCCGCCTGCTATGTGCTGCGCTATCCGCTCGTGATACAGGTTAAGGGTATCGAAGTACGTATAGGCGTCAAAGTTTACTATGTCTATCCCTGTGTCAAAGACCATCTCCCAGTCCGCCTTGCCGCAGCAGTGGATGGCAGTGATGGCGCCTGCTGCCTTTATATCGCCGATGATCCTCCTAAGAAGGCCAAATGCCTCATCTGTGGATATACCCAGATAAGAGCTGCTGCCCAGGGCTGACAGCATCGGTTCGTCTATGAATATAATTACCTGCTGTGCGAACTCTTTCAGTCTCTGCACCTGCCATCTGGCCTTTGCCGCCAGGAGCATCAGGGCTATCTCGCGCAGTTCCTCGTCGTAGTATATGTCTTTACCGTCGTTGTCCTTGATACCAAGTGTGAAGGTCAAGGGGCCTGTTACGTGTCCCTTAAAGCAGGGGAACCTCCGGCCGAACACGTGTCTTTCCATCTCTACAAGGCCTGTTGCCCACTGTGGTGATATTGGTATTGCGGCGTGCTCGGTGTAGGTTTCGTAGAAGCGGCTGATCGATTCACTATCGTTTTTGTCAACCCAGATGCGTTGTTTTTGGGTGTCGATCCTTATGGCTGGAAACCCCTCCGTATACTGGGCAACCATGCCCTGTTCAAAGGCTAGTCTTGGAAACTGCGGCCAGAACGGGATCGTGCAGCTTTCCTGTATCAGCTCACATGCCCGCCTCGCATCCTCATGCGGGAGACTACCTATCCCCGTTGTTGCAAACCTTAATAACATGTTTAATCATAACTCATTCACATGCAAGGTTTCAAGTAGTGGTTATAGAAGGGGAGAGTCCGTCTCCCCTCAGACCCCTCTGCAAGGGGACCAGTTCCCCTGACCCTGTAAATATACTTAATTCCCCATGTATTTCTGGTAGATCTGCAGAGGTAGTGATATTCAATCCCCCTCCCTTGATGGGAGGGGTTAGGGGAGGGGGTTAAATCTATTGTCACCACTACTTGTGCAGGACTACCGTTAACTGTATTTATACTGTTTGTCTATATTGTATAACATGGTATATAATAAAGCGTCTATAGCTTTTTCTATAAACGGAGAGGCCATCTAGTATGGCTATACTACTGTATAAGAATTTGAAAGTATACTAAGGAGGTTAGGATGGAGAGGGTTCCGATGACACCAGAGGGGCATAAGCGGCTCAACGAGGAACTTGACAGGCTGCTAAAGGTGGAAAGACCTCAGAATATCAAGGACATTGCCACGGCAAGGGCGCATGGGGACCTGTCGGAGAATGCCGAGTATCATGCTGCACGTGAGAAGCAGTCTTTCTTGGAGGGCAGGATACAGGAGCTCCAGGACAAGCTCTCAAGGGCACAGGTGATTGACCCTTCCAAGCTCAAACAAGACACCGTGGCCTTCGGCGCCAAGGTCACCGTGTTTGATGTCGACACAGAGGAGGAAAAGCAGTTCACGCTCGTTGGACCAGATGAGGCTGACGCCAAAAACGGCAAGATATCAGTAACCTCACCTGTAGGCAAGGCCCTGCTGGGTAAGCAAATAGGCGATGAGGTGAACGTAAAAGTCCCCGCTAAGACCATCTGCTACGAGGTATTAAAAATTAGTTTTGAGTAGACAGTTTAAGGCCAAGGTAATTTCAAACACGAGATTAAATGATGGGGTGTTCTTGCTCGTCCTAAGACCCCTCTCGGAGACGTTCACTCCGTATCCAGGGCAGTTTTACATGATTGGCCAATCGGGGGCGACTTTAAAAGACCCCCTGCTTAAACGGCCCTTTAGTTGTATGGACTACAAGGATGGGCTTTTGTACCTCCTGATAAAGGTCAGGGGGAAACTGACAGCGATCCTCAGAGACTATACAGCCGGCAACGTCCTTGAGTTGATCGGACCGCTGGGAAACGGCTTTCCTGCGGTTGGCTCTAACGAACGGCTCATAGTTGCAGCCGGTGGGATAGGCATCGCCTCAGTCTTGATGCTCATGAAGGCATATCCCCAAGCTGTGCTGTTCTATGGCGTTAGGAGTGATAGTGACCTCTTTGTTGATATCCTGCCCAAGAGGGCTGAGGTCTATATCACCAGCGATGACGGTACGGTGGGGTTAAAAGGCAGCGTGCTTCAGATGTTAAAACAATATCTCTCTAGTGCCACAGACGACGTTAAGCTCTACGCCTGCGGTCCACATACCATGACAGAGCAGTTGTGCAGGATGTTCTCAGAGAGGGGGCGCCGATGCCGGGTTTCCTCAGAGACCAGCATGGATGTTCTCCCGAAGATTGATGCCTACGTATCCATAGAGGAACGCATGGCCTGTGGTGTAGCTACGTGTCTGGGATGTACAGTTGACACCGTGAACGGCTACAGGCTTGTGTGTAAAGATGGCCCAGTCTTTAACGTAAATGATGTTATACTGCCTCAGACATGAATCTTGAAGTATCCATAGCCGGTCTACGACTAAAAAATCCAGTAATGACCGCATCTGGAACCTTTGGCTATGGGCTGGAGTATGCCGAGTTACTTGATCTAAGCGACCTTGGGGCAATAATCGTTAAGGGGCTTTCCGTAAAACCAGCAAAGGGTAATCCCCCGCCGCGTATCTGGGAGACCCCCTGCGGGATGCTAAACTCTATAGGGCTACAAAACATAGGCATAACCGCCTTTGTACAGGATAAACTCCCCCTCCTACGTCAGTATGACACACTCATAATTGTGAACTTCTTTGGGGATACGATAGATGACTTTGTTCAGGGGGCTGGTATGTTGTCTGATGCCTCCGGTATACACGCCCTTGAACTAAACGTCTCCTGCCCAAACAAGCAGGCGGGCTGGAGCGCATTTGGAACCAACCCTGCTATTTTGGCGGAGGTAGTGGGTCAAGTCAGGAAGGTAACGACTCTACCTCTCATCGTAAAACTCTCACCTAACGTAACGGACATTGTCGAGATGGCAAGGGTGGCTGCGGGTGCTGGTGCCGACGCCCTATCGCTTATAAACACATTGACAGGTATGGCAATAGATATAGAGACTAAACAACCGAGATTGTCTAACGTTGTAGGCGGGCTGTCTGGGCCAGCCATTAAGCCTGTTGCCGTGAGGATGCTCTGGCAGGTGCACAGGGCACTGCCATCGATACCATTGATAGGCATGGGAGGTATAATGACGGCCGAGGACGCCATCGAGTTTCTCCTTGCCGGGGCCTCGGCTGTGGCCATTGGCACGGCCAACTTCGTAGATCCGCAGACAGCGTTGAAGGTCATACATGGGATAGAGCAGTATCTTGTAAGAAAGCACGTAGATGACGTAAACGGGCTTGTCGGCGGTGTAATCTGCTAAAATGTAAAAATCCGCTCTCTAATGTAGCTTCTAATCGGCCTGTCATAACCCTTCTAAGCGACTTTGGTCTTGTTGATTCCTTTGTTGCGCAGATGAAAGGGGTGATATTGGCAATCAATCCGTTGGCAACGCTGGTTGACGTTACACATCTGATAAAACCTTACAGCATCGTTGAGGCTGCTATGACGATAGGATCAAGTTTTAGTGTCTTTCCGGCGGGGACGATTCATCTATCAGTGGTTGACCCAGGGGTGGGTTCAAGCCGTCGTCCCATTGTTGTGGTCACAGAGGACTATTACTTTGTAGGCCCTGACAACGGTATCTTTTCGTATATATACACACAGAGGGCAGGCGGGCTTGAGGTCTACCACATAACAGCCTCTGAATACCTGCGCAACCCATCAGGGAGGACATTTCACGGCAGAGACATATTTGCCCCCCTTGCAGCGCATCTCAGCACCGATCTAATGCCGCAGAGACTTGGCCCCAGGATTGATGACTTTGTTGTACTAGATATCCCCACACCTGTAATTGATAACATCCTAAAGATTATCAAAGGCCAGGTCATCTACATAGACCATTTTGGCAACTGCATAACAAATATAGATGAGAAATCTATAAGTTCGATACTGCACGGTATAGACAATAAAGACCTGCATATCGTCTTCCGGGACAGAGAGATACCCTTTAAGTGTTGTTATCAAGAGGCTGAGTCTCAACAGTTGTGTGTCCTACTCAACAGCAGCGGGTCTTTGGAGTTGTTTGTCAACCAAGGCAGTGCCTCCAAACTGTTTGACATAACGGTTGGGCAGAGGATAGAGATCTTCATCCCTCGTTGAACACACTGGGATATTTAACGATACCATGTATACTAAACTAAATGGAGTTTGCAAAAATTTTGACCTTGACATCCAATAACATGAAATTATCATTCCTGCGAAAGCAGGAATCTATGCGTATTGACGGGATTACGGAGTGGATTCCCGCTTACGCGCATATGCGTCAACTTAAGGATAATGCCTCCAGAGTTTCCATATAGTTGGCTCTATTTTTTCGTTTCTCATAACAACAGTGTTTAATGAATTGTTGTATGATTAAATGGTAGTCCTGTAAAGGTAGTGATGGCGCTATTTTTGTTCTTAATGGCTGATTTGCTATAATACATTGAGAATTTATTTGAAGCAGACTGTATTTATGACTTGCATACAATGTGGTT
>PEAB01000165.1 GCA_002753395.1 Nitrospirae bacterium MYbinv3
CAACTAACATCTGCGGTAGTGGATATTAAAAAAATAGAAATCCTCTTAGCAACAGTGTATACGCAAAGGGAAAAGTACGAGGAAGAACTTGAGGATATGATAGAGCGACAGGAATCCGTTAAGGAACTCATTAGAGATATAGAGCAGGGTGCTTCCAAAAGGAAAAAGAAATAAGAAACGGTATTATAAACAAGAGTTATAACTCCGTCACAATAGTGTATGACGGATGTATTGAGAAAGGAGAAAGAAAGACATGTATTGTAACAGGTTGGTTTTAGACAAAACACAGGAGAAGCAGTGCTTAGAGGAGGTAGCAGAGTGGGTGAGCAGAACCATTAGGGCGGATGTTACTGCAGAAGATATAGTTAGTGGAACGCATGAAATGGTGAGGTCGTCCTTTAGATGCAATATTATCTCGTCGTTTTCAGATTTCCCTAAGTATTTTGCGGTTTCGCTTCAACACCCTGACAAAATCGAGAGGGGTAGGTATTGGAATACTGAGATCGGCCATAAGCAAATGAATGAGTGTTCTCCTATAGAAGTAACCGTTATTTTGGGGACTACTGATACAAGGTCTGACATAGCAGTTCCACCTAGGCCTACCCGACCATTTATAATCAAGAGATTGGCGGAGAGGTGTACGTTAGCCAATGGCAGCAGTAAAAGAAATCTTATCTACTTTGATGATAGTGGTGTAGGCTTTCTAAAAGATTACATAAATGACCCTGAAAGAAAAGTCAGCATTATTATTGTAAGCCCCGATAGGGAGCAGAAACCACTTGTCGATTGTAAGTACCTATCTGGCCTTACTTTTGGCCTTGCTGATACAATACTTATTGTTGATCACCGCGACACATCGGCATTTGTTGAGATGCTTGGTAAACGTCACAGTGCATTCAATGGTGCCATAAATATCATACATCCAAGTAAGATCGGTTTCATGAGGAACAGGCTGATAATGCCAGACGTCATGAAAGACCTTATCTCTAAAGGTCTTTCCATCGAAGGCGAAATCCTTAAGGAAGTGGCTGCATATCACTACCCTATAATGGAGAAATTCCACACTTCGCCTATTGTGGTAAGAGAGGCTATCATAAGCAAGCAGATAAAAGATTACGACCCCGATATCATCAATATTTACGATGAGGAAATAGAAAGCCTGAACTCTAAACTGAAAACCACAACGGCAGATGTTGATGCTCTTACAAACGAACTGACGGAGAAGGACTTGCTGATAACTGAACTTACACACAAGTACAATAGCATGAAGCATAACCTGAATACGAAAGAATCGTCTGGTAGTTCAATGCGGCCTGTAGTACATGAGCCACTTGTCGTTGCGTCTCTCAATGATGTTACAAAAGTGGTAATGTCTGTTATGTCGAATAGGATCATTCTCACGGACTATGCTGTAAAAACCATGGAAAACTCACCATATTTGAGGTATGATCGTGTCTTCAAGGCGTATAAGATATTGGGTGAGGAGTTGTATCGGCACTTTCTTCTTGGGGACCCTCTCTCTGATGCTATAGATGCTTTGAATGAGTGCCACATCGAATACAACCCATTTATAGACAAACGTAACAAGCTATTTGGGGATTATCAGATTCTTTACAAAGGTGGCACAGCGAATCTCAACAAGCATTTAAAAATCGGGAATTCGAGAAACCCACAAAAAACGTTCAGAATCCATTTTGACGTTGATGTTGAAGAGAAAAAGATCGTTGTTTTCGTGAGTGGGAAGCACCTGAGAACGTCAAAGTCATAAAGATAGAGACACTGTAGTTCCGCAGTAATACTGACAATATTAGTGCGGAACTACAAAACGCATATATAAGGAGGAAAAAACCATGCCTGAACTTGAATTATTTGGTTTAACCGATACGCTAGCCTATGGGCGTAAGCTATTCGTTTTTTCAGAGTTAAAAGAATCGATATCATTTGATCTATACCTCAACAATATCGAGTTTAACAAGACATTTGTCAACCCGTTACTGATCAGCAAACACGAACAATTGGATTACGCCGATGTGGATATTGCGATACCCACAAAAGTAGATTTCAATAGAATAGTAAACTTACTCCCATCCGCGCTGTCCTTCTCTGGTAGCGTCGAGTTAAAGAAAATCCTCTACAGGATATACTACACCATCAGAAGAAAAGCCAGCGCGATATCCCCTTGCGAGTACGAGATTCCCATCAGACAATGTAACTTTTCTATGATAAAGTCACACACTGGCAGGTTCTATTTCGTCATCCGCCCTAGTGGAGATAACAACGACAGCCCTAAAAGCGTATTCGGCAAGGGTGTTAGAGAAAGATTAAAGTTCGATGCTTTACGTACTGTAAGCGGCAGGCAGTATATTAAAAAATGTGAGGCGTTCTTTGACGAATTTAAGCATCCTATCGCTGTTTGGGATGATACAATGGGAAATATCGAAATACAAGAGAAAATGTGCAAAATCATCTACGAGTTTTCCTGGTATCGATATTTTGAGCGTTTGTTGCTGCGAGAAGACATCTATAACGAAAGTACACCATCTGCACGGTTTTTAACTGTTTTGGTCAAGAGTTGCCTTGAAATACTAAGAACCTCAATGTTTGTACCTGAATTTTTCCGAATCAGCGGTACCGACAACTTTATTATCAGGTATATCCCTATGGCTAAACACCCGAGAATCCAAGAGATTATTGCATTGTTGGAGAGAATCATGCCTTCAGATATGGTGTTCTTCGAAAAGAATATGACTGTAATGCGCAAATATGGCGTTCGGCATCTGTTGGCAGCATTTACGCATAAATTTGCCCAAAGCATGATCACGTGCAGATGGCTGTCCGACGCAGATCAGCAACCCAAAAGTGCTATAGATGCTGCCTATTCGTCTTTACTACGTTATGCAATTCCAAGCGACATGTTAGATGTTGATGCCATAATAGCGTGGTTGTCCCCTTTAACTATGCTAGCCTATGATGATGATGGAGAGGGAGTACGATGTTGTGACTCTGTGTTACATAGCCAGAAGAAACACAATGAGATAGATTATGATACAACATACATGTCGAGGACAGTCACACAGTCATGCCACCAAGAAGAAGGTTCAAGCCTTGATACTGGACAGTCTCCGATGTTGCAGGTCGTGTTTATTTCATCTTTGAGTGACATTAAGCGGATGGTACTGACGACATTGTCAGGCCAGATAACTCTTACCGAAAAGGCCATACAATGTATGGATAGTTCACCATACCTGAAAACCCACGAA
>PEAB01000166.1:0-2749 GCA_002753395.1 Nitrospirae bacterium MYbinv3
ATAAGCCAGATTATTACCTGACCAGATGATGTGTTTTGCCAAAGGACGTCGCTCTTGCCATCGCCGTTGAAATCACCAATACCCTTAATCTGCCAAGAGGGGTCGGAGACGGTTGCTGGTGAACCGCCGGTAGAGATAGCCGTCCCATTCATAAGCCAGATTATTACCTGACCAGATGATGTGTTTTGCCAAAGGTTGTCGCTCTTGCTATCGCCGTTGAAATCACCAATACCCTTAATCTGCCAAGAGGGGTCGGAGACGGTTGCTGGTGAACCGCTGGTAGAGATAGCCGTCCCATTCATAAGCCAGATTATTACCTGACCAGATGATGTGTTTTGCCACAGGTTGTCGCTCTTGCTATCGCCGTTGAAATCGTAACTGACGTTCTTCCCGCTTGGTGTTGGAGTTGGTGTAGGTGTCGGCGTTGGTGTTGGAGTTGATGAACCTGGATATAGATATGATACGCCGTTAATGTCGTCCGGATCCAGCGTCCTTTTCTTTGTCTCACCCTTAGAGCCATAACCGTACATAGTTTTTTCAGAATCGGCGCTGCTATACAAGTCTGCCAGGCATAGGGAATGACCTAACTCGTGAGTACCGATATTTTGAACGTCATAGTTATTCGCTGATCCGTCTGTTGCCCAGGTAAAGGCAAGATTAAACTTAATGTCGCTCTCGATTATCCTTCCAGTGCTGTAAAACCACGTTTGGTTCAATGCTAACGTGTTGTTATAGCTAGGATCGGTAAACATTCCAAAAAAGATTATGTTCATCCCATCAGTAGTATCGTATGTTGTTGATGTTGTAGTGCCTCCATAAGTGAATGAAAAACTCGATGTTGGAACAGTTGACCAGGTTTGCAAGGCTGCCTGAAACGCGTTAGTTGTACCTGAAGGGCCAGATGAGGGATTGACGTAGACTGTCGTATTGTTGGCGTTCCACTTTATCTCAGCGCCCCCGCTGGTTTTACATACGCTATAGGCGTACACAGACGAACTCCATAGGAGCATAAGTCCTAACCAAAAGAAATATACAAACTTCTTTGATATTGTGTTATTCATTGTACGCTCCTTATCTGTTCTTTAAGTTCATTTAGCGAATAAACGTTCTTAAAGGTACTTCCATTGTTGTTGTTTACGATGGAGAAACCGCCTCGCGTTGCAATGGCATTCATCTCTATAGTGTATTTTCCCTGACCGCTCCCTACAACATAAAAGAGTGCTGCGGAGCTATAATCCCTCTCTGTGACAGCATGTTGAAGAGGCTTGAGAAACAATAGTACATCCTCGTTCTTTTCAAACTGTGGTGTGTCTGATACTCTCAACCCTATACCTTCTACCTCACCGCCTTCATACCTTAAGGTCAATGTCTGTTGTGACAACTTGCCTCTGATAACCTCATTAACGATTATTGTGACCATGGTATAAATCGTCGTTCCTTCACTATTCCATGACGATTGTTTGTCCATAACATTGCCAATAACGACAACTGAGGATTGTCTTGTAAGTTCTTCATTTGTCAATCCAATCATTATGGCCATAGCATATGAGCTTAAGCATACGAGTGATAACCACACCATTGTAACCACAAGTAACAACGCTTTTACTTTCTTTAACATGTCTCTTTCCTTTCTTAAATCTATAGTTTGAATGCTTGATTTATCTTGAAAGACTGAAACCTTTCACTATAGTATATTATAAACTACATGAATCGTAAATACAATAAGTTTGTATCCTCTTATCCTCTTTAAAAAACATGGTAAAAAAACTTTTACGGTTCCAAGACTAATGGATTCCCACTTTCGTGGGAATGACAGTAGTAGCCGTTTTCCAAATATGTCATTACTGTGTAAACAGGAATCCAGAAAGCGTAAAAGCATAGTTACCATGAAATATAAAGAAGATACATAAGTTTCTAATAGTCTGTTAGTCTGAATAAGGTCAGTAATTTTTTTGAATGCATTTGACCAGAGGTCATTAAATGGATTACAATCATACATGGGAGTGTATGGGGTACTGGTGTCCCCCCCGGACTTCAAATCCGATGTTGCCTGACAAAAACGGGCAGGGTGGGTTCGATTCCCACACGCTCCCGCCAGTATCTAAGCAGGGAAACAAGGTATCACAGAGTATCAGTAGGAGTCGCGGGGCGTCAGACTGTTCGCATATTGCTAACAGTGGACGCAAGAATGCGAACAAATCGCTAGCACCCCTCACCGATCAGTAATTCTCATTGAAGAGTGGAGATATATCTTTGTGGGGTTAAATTGGCAAAGGGGTGACTGTATGGATTGAGAGCAAGAGAAAATTACGCAGCATTCTCCCTAAAAATATGTCTGAGCTTTACAGTTTCAATCTAAAATAAAGAAGAGATCAGCAAAAATAGCGATACAATGACACAATCCTCCCACCCTGTCTTTAAAACAGGTAAAAAAAGAGCTATTAAGGTTTTAGTACACTATCGACATGAATCCCAGGAGGTTTTAGAAGATAACTTAAGAATGTCTCTCAATCAGGAAAGATTATGGTGATAATCAAGCTCCGCATGTGATCCCATAGGGTTACGCTTACTCCCGAAATCTTTTCTACACTCTTGATACAATATGTCGCTTAGCTCAAATATCTGATGAAAGAAAAATGCCAACAGGTTTAACAGGAAAAAATTAAAGACTCTTGCCAACTTTGAGTGGGTAAGATTAACAACCCCACCTCTGAACGGTAGGGAATGAGAAATGGTAAACCTTGTCATG
>PEAB01000166.1:2769-3212 GCA_002753395.1 Nitrospirae bacterium MYbinv3
CTATTGTTTTCGAGGGAAAGCCTATAAAGGATAAGGCTGTAGATTGTAACCTCCGCTCCCGTTGGTCGCTAACCTTAAGTTGAGTAACACACTTGAAGTAAGAAGGAACCAATTACTTTCGTATACCCTTCAAGGATATATATGAACAGGACGCCAATATATACCGGTACTCTCCATTGCTGCTATCGGACAGTTATACCCAATTAACCAATCTCTTAAATCCATTAAGTCCGGTGTAAACGGTCCAAACTCTCTTATCTTATCTTCACCTCCTATATTCAAGCAGACAGATAATTTTTCCTTGTGGACATCTATCCCACAGCATATCGGATTTACAATAGAAATGGCTTCCTTCTCTAACTTATCAATCATTACCATCTTTTATTCTTTTTTATCTTTATGTTATAACTAAAGAAGATTATTTATTACAAGAATACTCTATT
>PEAB01000037.1 GCA_002753395.1 Nitrospirae bacterium MYbinv3
TCAACAATTTTACCGCGAATATCTTTAGGTCTCTTTAAAGGATCAAAGCAGACTATGTCTTTTGCATATATCAGAAGATAGTCGTGACCTTTAATCATTTGTTTTGCTAACCCACCACCTTCAGAACGTATTATAACCACATCCGCAACACTATTTTCTTCACCGAATATTTCGCTCAGACAGTTTTTTAAGTTTGAGTATTCTTCAACACCAATACTGATAAAAATCACCCCGTCATCCCGCAACAGATTCCTTGCCAGATACAGCCGCGGGTACATCATATTGAGCCACTTGGTATGAAAGCGTCCCTCGCTGGCGGTGTTGGTGGAAAACTTCCTGCCGTTGCCGTCTGTCAGCCCGGCGTATCGCAGATAAGTCTCCAGCGATTCGCTATAGTTGTCGGGGTAGATAAACTCCTTGCCGGTGTTGTAGGGTGGATCTATGTAGATCACCTTCACCTTGCCGTAATAGCTTTTCTGCAGCAGCTTCAGGACTTCCAGGTTGTCACCCTCGATAAAGAGGTTTTCGGTCTCATCAAAATTGACGGATTCCTCACGGCAGGGCTTGAGCGTGGCTTGGCTGGGGTGCTGGATGACGCGGAGGGCGTCCTTTTTGCCGGGCCAGTCCATGCCGTAGCGTTCGCGGCGGTTTTCAAAGAGGTCGGTAAAGGCGCCAAGTTCAGCCTTGAGTTTCTCAAAATCGATTTCCTCGGTGACAATTCCCTCGTCGTTTAAGGTTTCGGTAAATACCGAGGGAAATAACTGCCTCAATCGGGCACGGTTATCTGCTGAGATATCGAGGGATGCCCCATTAATTTTATCTGTCATAGGTTATTTTGCTTTATGCTTACCTATAGTTTTACACTTTCTGGATTCCTGCTCAGGTCAGGGACAGACATAGAGGGGCTAAATGTGCTATTTGCTGTCATCCCCAACTGTACACGACCTTTTATTATGAGATTTATACTACAAATCTATTCTCTCTGTCAACGTGTTTTTCTTATACCCCCATCTTGGGGTGCATAAGAATTTCATGGGGGCCAATAAAAATTAATGGGTTCAAGGGGACTGGTCCCCTTGTGGGTGGGTCTGAGGGAGGGCAAAGCCCTCCATTCTATTCAAAAATCCCCACGACTTTCTTATGCGCCCCCCATCTTGTCATAGTATAACTATGGGTGCGTAATTATGTTATAATATGTATTATATAAGCGATACAGGAGGCTTTAAGATGGCTAAAAAGATTATGGTCGTTGATGATTCGGCAACCCTGCGTGAGGTTGTAAAGGCCACATTGGTGAAGGCCGGCTATGATGTACTGGAGGCAGTAGATGGCAAAGACGCATTGAAAAAGATTGCTGGTCAAAAGATCAACTTGATCATATGTGACGTAAATATGCCCAATATGGATGGTATAACCTTTCTCAAGGAGATCAAGCTGCAGGCCGCACACAAGTTTGTACCCATTATTATGTTGACTACAGAGTCTCAAGAGGCCAAGAAACAGGAGGGCAAGGCTGCGGGAGCTAAGGCATGGGTCGTAAAGCCCTTTAAGCCTGAAACGATGTTAGCTGCAGTAGAAAAACTTATACTGCCATGAGAGAAAAATCATGATGGTAAACATTGATAGAAATAGATCAACACACCGGCTGAAGGTAGAAGGCGAAATGACTATAGTCAACGCTATTGAAATGAAAAATGCCTTACTGGATGGCTTAAAGGATTGCTCTGAGGTGGAGGTAGATCTGTCTAATGTAAGCGATTTTGATACGGCGGGTCTTCAACTGCTCTTGTTGCTAAAGCTTACAGCACAGAAACTAAAAAAGGGATTTCGTATAGTTGCCCAAAGCGAGTCTACTATGCGGGCGATTAAGTTGTTCCAAATGGAGGAGGAACTTTGATCATGGAGATGGAATCTGCAAGAAAAACGTTTCTGACTGAGGCCGCCGAGCTTTTGGAAGAGATGGAAGGAGCGCTCCTCTCTTTGGAAGGCAGCGTCGACAACAAGGAGCTTATAAACGTCCTGTTCCGAAGTGCTCACACCATTAAGGGTTCGGCTGGTCTGATTGGTTTGGACAGGGTTATGCACTTTACCCACAAGGTTGAAAACGTCCTGGAGAGACTTAGGCAGAACGAACTATATGTCTCTGATGAGTTGATTGGGATTATGCTTAAGTGTAAGGACCACATAGCTGCACTGGTTCAGCTAAGCTGTAATGCCGACGAGGAACTTCCTGTAGATATGTTAACAGAGGGTGAACTCTTGCACGATCGCCTAGCGCCTTACCTTGAAACAGCCATAAATATAGCCCCAGCAAATCCTGCGCCAGAAGAATGCTCTAAGGCCCCTTGCTATCCTGAGCCGGTTCAAGATACCCCCCCCTCTACTGGAGCCAGCAACTGGCACTTATCGTTGAGGTTTGGGAAGGATGTCCTGCGAGATGGTATGGATCCTCTATCGTTTATAAACTACTTAAGCCGTTATGGTGATATAACGTGTCTTACTACGCTGTACAATAACCTGCCCGATGCTGAGGAGATGGACCCCGAGAGTTGTTATCTTAGTTTTGAGGTATCCTTTCATTCTGATTTTAGCAAGCAGGAGATCGAGGATGTATTTGAATTTGTCAGGGAGTCAAGCGTAATCAGGATTATACCGCCCCACAGCGCTGTACAGACCTACGTCTCGCTAATCGATGAGTTAAAAGAAGATAAGTGGAAGCTAGGTGATATATTAGTTAAGAGTGGGGCAATAACCCAGAGGGAGCTTGATGAGGCGCTCAAAAAGCAGCAGATTCAGCCCTCTGATGAAAAACCCTACCTCGGTGATATCCTGATCAAAGAGGGTATCGTCAAACGAGAGGTTGTCGAGGCAGCCCTCGATAAGCAGGGCAAGCTCAGAGGCAAGACCTCCGCAGAGGAGGGTAAGACCATTCGTGTGGATGCAGTAAAGTTGGACAGTCTGATCAATCTTGTGGGTGAGCTGGTCATAGCCTCTGGGGGGATCAGACAACATGCACAGACGGTTAAAGATGGCACACTGTCAAAGTCGTCTATGCTTATGAGCAGACTAGTCAACGATATCCGCGACATAGCCATGAAGATGCGGATGGTGCCTATAGCGGCAACGTTTAATAGATTTCAGAGACTGGTGCACGATACGAGCAAGGACCTTGGAAAAAACATCGAGTTAGCCATAAAAGGCGGGGAGACTGAGCTTGACAGGACCATGATAGAAAAGATCACAGACCCGCTTACCCACATTGTGCGAAACTCTGTGGACCACGGCATAGAATCGCCTGACGTCCGTGAGGCCGCAGGAAAGCCTCCTAAGGGTACGATTACGTTGGATGCCTATCATGACTCAGGTAGTATCATCATAGCCGTTACAGATGACGGCAGGGGGTTAAATGCAGAAAAAATCTGGCAGAAGGCCCTCAGGCGCGGCATGGTTGACCCTGATAAAAGACCCCACGACAGAGAACTATACAATCTAATCTTTGAACCAGGCTTTTCCACAAACGAGGAGGTAACCAATCTGTCCGGACGAGGTGTGGGCATGGACGTGGTAAGACGAAACATAGAGATGATGCGCGGCTTTGTCCAGATAAACACGGTTGAGGGCAAGTCAACGCAGATACTGATACACCTGCCCCTTACGTTGTCTATAATCGATGGCTTTATGGTGGGCATCAGTGGAGCGTTTTATATAATACCCCTTGATATGGTTGTCAAGTGCTTCATCCTCAATGAGGAAACCCAGAGGCTGGCAGGAGATCGTGGCTACTTTGACTTTCGAGGCAAGATAATCCCCTATATAAACCTATCAAGCGTATTTAACGGCAACGGGGGGGGAAGGCACAGCGACAACATGGTGGTGGTGCAGTATGCAGGACAGAGTGTGGCCTTTGCTGTAGACAGACTCTATGGCGACGTACAGGTGGTGATCAAGTCCCTGGGTAAGATGTACAAGGACCTACAAGGCATATCGGGAGCCACCATACTTGGCGACGGCACGGTGGCAATGATATTAGACGTACCTGGTATCATAAAGACCGTCCAGACCAGCGGCAAAAAAGAGTGAACCCTCTGAAAAGTTCAAGGCATAATTATTTTGACAATGTCATATTTCATATGGTTGCAATAAAAAATGTCTGAACCGCGATTTAACGGATTAAGGGATTACCAGGATTAATCAAAATCTTTTTCCTGTAAATCCTTTAATCTGTGTAATCATAGCTCAGACAATCTTTATGTTTACTTAATTTGGCAATTATTTATATAATTTAGATAGTCTAATATAACTTTATAAAGGAGTAAAAGATGAAGTGGTTCTATAATTTGAAGATTGCTAAAAAGTTGGTCTTGACCTATAGCTTAGTTGCCCTTATTGCGGGAGTAATAGGCTACATTGGCATTGTAAACCTTCACAAACTGGACGATGCTATTATAATGCAGTATGAAAAGATGACAGTACCCATTTCGCAATTGGCCTATATTAATGGTGATTTTCAGAGAACTCGTTTTGTCGTAAAAGAGTATGTAGAGGCTGTAAAAGAGGACGAACGCAAGGTATATTTAGATAGAATCAAGATGTTAAGAGATGAGATAGAAAAGAATTCACAGCTTTACTCGAAATCGCTGCTACATGAAGATGGCAAGCTCTTATATAAAGAATACACGGATACGCATAAGGTATTTTTAGGGCAACTGGAAAAGCTCATCGAGCTTGTGCAGGCAGGCAGGCTGGCTGAGGCAAAGACCCTGGAAGAAGGCGACATGTTAAAGACGGAAAGGGCTGAAACACAGTTTATTAATAAAATGATAGAGTTCAAGATTAAATTGGCAAAAGAGTCAGCAGATACTAACGCTGTTTTGGCACAGACCTCGACCAAGTCGATCATTATTACAACGATTGCCGGTATGTTAACAGCGATCTTCATTGGTCTTTTCATATCGAGCATAATCAGCAGACCTGTCAATGCTATGGTAGCAGTGGCGGATAAGATAACCAACGGAGATTTAAACGTCAAGATAGAACATGACTCAACGGATGAGGTAGGGCTGCTCGCTCAATCCTTCAAGGGTGTGATCCACAACATAAACGCCCTTACAAGTGATGCCAACATGCTGGTACATGAAGCGTTAGAGGGCAAGCTCTCCACTCGTGCGGATGCCTCAAGACACAGTGGAGACTATCGCAGGATTATCGAGGGCATTAACAACACGCTCAACGCTGTGGTCGTGCCACTAACCAAGGCAGCCAACTACATAGACAGGTTAAGTAAGGGCGACACACCTGAAAAGATCACCGAGGAATACAAGGGGGATTTCAACAACATCAAGGCCAACCTAAATACGCTGATAGAGGCCACCAACACAATAACCGCCATTGCAAAGACAATAGCACAGGGCGATCTTACGATTGATATACAGGAGCGCTCAGACAGGGATGAGCTTATGCGGTCCCTGGCGATGATGGTGGAAAAGCTGACCGACGTGCTCTATGAGATAAAGTCGACCTCTGGTAACGTTACTGATGGCAGCAATGCCCTGAGCGCTGCCTCTGAGGAGCTGTCCCAGGGCGCTACCGAGCAGGCGGCAGCAGCACAGGAGGCTTCCTCGTCAATGGAGGAGATGGCCTCCAATATCAGGCAAAACTCCGACAACGCGATGCAGACTGAAAAGATTGCCAAACAGGTATCATTGGACGCCATAACGAGTGGTAAGTCGGTGTCTGAGACCCTGGTTGCCATGAAAGAGATAGCCGGTAAGATCACTATTATCGAGGAGATAGCCAGGCAGACAAACCTTCTTGCCCTAAATGCCGCCATAGAGGCAGCACGTGCCGGTGAGCATGGCAAAGGCTTTGCTGTGGTAGCCTCCGAGGTCAGGCAACTGGCGGAGCGTAGTCAGACGGCCGCTGGGGAGATCACCAAATTGGCCTCTACAAGCGTGGAGATTGCTGATAAGGCCGGGGGTATGTTGTCCAAGATCGTGCCCGATATACAGAAGACCTCAGAGCTGGTACAGGAGATAAGCGCATCCAGCGCAGAGCAAAGCACAGGGGCAGGACAGGTAAACAAGGCCATACAGCAGCTTGATCAGGTAATACAGCAAAACGCCTCTGCATCCGAGGAGATGGCCTCAACAGCCGCTGAACTCTCCAATCAAGCAGAACAACTCCAAAAGGTCATATCGTTTTTTAAAATGGCTGACGATATAGGCGACAGAAGGACATACGCATCCACTAAACAGTCTGGCAAAACGGGTTTTAGAAAAAAACCGCTCGGGATTACCAGGGACGCCAAAAAAGGCAAAGAACGGACAGCCTCAGGTGTCGTAGTTAAGGTACACGAGGAGGATGACGAAAGCTTTGAAAAGTTCTAAATGCTCACAACAGTAGGGCTCGTTTTCTACAGTCGGTGAATCTTAGTCTTTGCAGTACTGCTGCTATCTCTTCTACGGAGAGGACGCACCGTATGGCGCCTAGCTCGACAGCCTGTCTTGGCATTCCAAATACGACGCAGCTTTCCTCATTTTGTGCTATTGTGACGCCGCCGGCTCTGGATATGTCGAGGATCCCATCGGCCCCGTCCCTTCCCATACCGGTCAGGATAATGCCAACCGAGCCCTTGCCGCAGTATTGTGCAACAGACCTGAATGTCAGCGTAACCGACGGACAATGCCCCTCATAATTTGCCCTGTTTGTGCACAGAAACCTTCCTGCGTTGTCTATCTCCAGTTGGTATCCTTCCTGCGGGAAATAAATATTACCCGGTCGTGGAGACTCTCCGTGACATGCCTTACTTATTTTAAGGACACACTCCTGTGCCAGCCAGCTTATAAAACCATCTAAAAACCCCTCGCTTATGTGCTGTACACAGAGTATTGGTACGGGAAAATCAGGAGGCATGTCTTTGAAGATCGTGTGCAGTACCTGTGGACCGCCTGTGGATGCACCGATGGCCACCATCCTTATCGGACTTGAATGTTCCACTGCTGTATGTTGCAGCCTTTCTGATGTCTTGTCCTCTTGTGGTCTTCTTTTATGCCTGGTAAATGTCACTACACCTGATAGTATCTTCACCTTGGCTGTCAATTCATGTGCCTGTTTTTCAAAATCACTATCGAGCACCCCCTTGGGTTTGGGAAACACGTCTATCGCCCCGCAATCAAGCAGCTCAAAGATATTATGTGTGTCGTGCTCCTGCACCGATATGCTTATCACCAGTATTGGGAGCGGAAACCTTTCCATCACCGTTTTAGTAAACGTAAGGCCGTCCATCCCCGGCATATGCAAGTCAGTGCAGATAACGTCTGGCGAAAGCCGTGGTATAAGAGCAAGGGCCTCCACGGCGCTTGTGACAGCCCCAACAACCTCTATATCTGGGTCATATGCCAGCATCCTCTTTAACGCCGACAGGGCTATCTGAGAATCATCTATTAGCAGTACCTTTATCTTCTTCATAATACCTGTTCTTCCTAAATAAGTCTCCTTAATACATCTATCAACACCTTGTGATCAAAGGTTGGTTTGGTAATGTAGGCGTTTGCTCCGGCCTTCATACCTCGTTTTTTGTCCTCTTCGCTGGATAACGCCGTAATGAGCACGATGGGAAGCTCCTTATACTTCTTGTTCATACGAATGTTCTCGGCAAGGGTCAGGCCGTCCATGTTTGGCATCTGTACGTCTGAGACAACTGCGTCAAAGTCCCGGGTAGTCAGCTTATTAAGGGCATCCAGACCGTCTATGGCCGTTGATACCTCATAAGCGGCGCCTTCTAGGATGCGCTTTATAAGTGTGCGGGTCGTAATGGTATCTTCAACAAGCAGTATGCTTTGGTTTCTGGGCTGCTGCTGTATGAATTTCTCTGTTATGAGGGCAGATTTCCGCTTAAGCGCACTTTTGATAAGGTCAAGCGGGTTTAAGATGGCACACACCTCGCCTGTCTCTAAGATAGCAGCGCCAGAGATGTTTTTTACCCGCTGCAAGATAGTGCTGTAGCGCTTTAAGACTACCTCCTGTTCGTCAATTATGGAGTCCACTATAACGCCGGCCTTCTGCTCCTCTGTGGCGATGATTAAACAGGTAAACGGGTTGTCCGGCAACCCATGCCCGAATGCCCCCTGCTTCTGGCCTATTGTCCTGTCATCCTTTGCCTTCGAGGTCTTTAGTTCCAAAAGCTCTGAAAGAAGCGCTAAAGACACGGGTTGATCATCGTACCTCATGGTATCGCGTCCCTCCCTTTTAAATATGTCCTTTTGTGCAAGCATAAAGGATTTTGCAATAAACTCAACAGGGATGGCAAATCTCTTATCCAGCACCGAGACCACCAAGACTCGTGTCGTTGTCATGGTTACAGGCATCTTTAAGCGAAACAGACACCCCTTACACTGTACAGACTCTACCCTTACACTGCCCTTGAGACCCTCCATCTTATTGGTAACGACGTCAAGGCCAATCCCCCTGCCTGATACGTCAGTTATAATACTGCTTGTTGACAGTCCCGGAGTAAATATAAGTGCATGTACCTGGGCGTCGGTCATTCCCTGCAGCTGATCCTCGGTGCAGAGCCCTTCCTTGATGGCTTTCTTCTTGATCGCCTCAGTATCCAGGCCGCGCCCATCATCCTCAACCTCTACAACTATCTGATTTGCATATTTGTAAGCCCTTAACACAATCGATGCCATCTCTGCCTTACCGCTGTTTAGGCGCTCCTGCGGGGAGTCAATGCCGTGGTCAATGGCGTTGCGTATCAGGTGCATGATCGGGTCTTTGAGTTCTTCTATTATCTGCCTGTCAACGGTGGTCTCACCCCCTTCAATGACCAGGCGAACACTCTTAGACAACGTCTTAGCGATATCTTTTACCATCTTTGGAAACAGTCTAAACAGCGTCTTTATAGGCAGTATGCTTACGTTTCTTATTTCGTATTGCAGCTTCTTTGCAACAGACTCTAACCTTGTATTATCGCTAAACGAGCCCGTCTTAAGATCGTTGAGAGAATTCTTCAGTCTCTCAAACCGGGATTGTTCGAGATTAAAGAAATCTGTAAGCGCTTTTGATAACGCATCCTGTCCCTGTATCAACTCTTTTAAGAGCATCTGCCTTGAAAATACGTCGCTATACCAATCCTCGCAGTATGCAATTATGCTGTTGATCTCCTTGAATCTGTGCATGATGCTGGTCTTTGTTACAGCAAGTTCACCTGCGTGGATCATCAGGCTGTCCATTTTTCTGGGATCCACGCGAATTGTCTCCAGGCGGCTCTTACTGATATCCACTGGCTGGCTTATGCCAGGGTCATACTTATACGGCGTCGATATTGGAGGTTGTTCTTCTGCGGTCGTCTGTTGTTTTATCACATTGGGCTGCCTTACAGTATCCGGGGGTATAAGAGGGCTTTCTTCAGCGGATTTTGCTCCTACGGGTTTTCCTTCAATGGCAGACTTAGGAGGCGGCGCCTCTTGTTCGAGCTTTAGATACTCAAGGACGCTTTTGACCTCCAATGTCCCCGCCACAGCCTCCTCACAGGTGGCCTCCCTTACAAATTTGCGTATTGCATCAACCACGGGGTATATCCTGTCTGTTATCGTTGTACTAAAGGTTATATCGCCCCGGTGTGCCTTTCCAAACAGATCCTCTAAGGCGTGGGCTGCCTCCATCACCTTAAAGACGCCCAACATCCTGGCAGCCCCCTTGAGGCTGTGTGCCTCCCTGAACATCTCTTGCAGGGTCTCTCTATCATCTGGCTGTTGTTCCAGCCTCATGAGGCCGTTTTCAAGCAGGCTAAGGTGTTCATCGCTCTCGAGCTTGAAAAGCTCGCACATTTCCTTATCTTCAATCATAGTTTGTAAGCGTCTATATCATATCTTTAAGGCTCTGAGAGACCTCGTTTAGTTTCTGGATAGCCACCTTTGTCTGACTTATGCCTGAGGCCGTTTCCTTGGCGCCGATGTTGATGGAATTCATGGCCTCAACAACCTGCTTGATGGCCAATGACTGCTGTTTTAGATTTAAGAATATCTGTTTGGAGCTTTCAAAGGAGCTTTTTACGGCAAACGAGACGCCATTAAAGGAGTCTGCCGTTCTTTGAGCATAGGCCATCTCCTCTTCAACGGTCTTAGTGCCGTCCTCGGTAACCATCACCGTCATGTCGGTGGCCTTTCTGATGTCGTTTACAAGTGCGTTTATCTGGTCTACCGCCTTTTTGCTCTCATCGGCGAGTTTGCGTATCTCCATCGCGACGACGGAGAAACCTGTGCCGTGTTCCCCGGCCTTTACTGCCTCTACGGCGGCATTCATGGCCAGCATCTTGGTTTCGCTTGCAAAATCGGTAACGAGGCCGGTGATCTTTCCAATCTGTCCCGTCTGTTCACTGAGATGCAAGATGTGTTCGGCCACCGCCCTTACCTTGTCCTTAAGGCTGATCATGCCATTGAGCATCTGGATAACAGTGGTGTTACCGCTATCAGCTATGACCATTGCCTTCTCGGCCCCCAGGGATGAGGACTCGGCCTGTTCGGCTGACTGGCGAGCCGAGGAGGTCAACTCATCCATCGTTGTGGAGGTCTCGTTGACGGAGACCGCCTGCTGTTTGGCAACGCGTTCGTGCTGGTTGATGGTCGTGGCCAGCTCAGCGGAGGTGGTGGTAATGTCGTTGACTATCAAGCTTACAGATCTGCCAATGTTTCTAGCAAAATACCATCCAACCGCTATTATTATTATCACAAGCAGTATCCCAATACTCCATATCACAACATTGAGGTTTTTAAGGGTAGCAAAGGCCTCCGCCTCATTGATAGAGGCTGCTATCATATATTGAAGGCCCTCTATCTTAAGTGGTGTATAGGTGATCAACACCTGCTCGTGCATATAGTTAACACCACTTTCTATGCTATTGACCAGAGCACCTATAGAGTCTTTTCTTATAAGCCCTTTAAGGCTAATTGTGTCTATAGTGGTATTGTGCTTTTTTACTTTATCGATACTCTCCTGGGATACCCCTGCAAGTTTTATCTTTCTAATAAACTCGTCAACGTCTTCTATAAACGTTCGAGAGTCGCTGTGCATATTAAGGTCAGAATCTAACATGTAGCACTCACCGGTCTTACCCATACCGATCTTTTCCCATCCCTTGTCGCTAGTCATGATCTTGTTTATCTTTTTCAATGGTATTTGCAGTATAAGTACGCCGAGCTTTTGAGCTCCGTCGTATATGGCAGCGGCAACAAAGGCCGAAGGGACATTGTATGAAGGGACATAGGGATCAAAGTCGGTAAACGCAACAAAGTCCTTATCATTTGATGCAATGGCGGTTTCAAATGCCTTGGCAACGTGGGTATTGCTGTAGGGGCCGTTTAACAGGCTCGTTGCAAAGTCTACCTCCTTTGAAGAGGTATAGACTATGTATCCGTTTTTGGGTTCTACGAAAAAGACGTCATAATATCCAAACTTTTCCATAAAGCTCAAGATGGTTGGGTGGTATTTTTTGTGAACCCTGCTGTAAGTCGATGGATCTGGTGAGGAGATATACTTGTGCTTGCTGCCAATCTGATATGGACTTGCCGAGATGTAGAGATGTTGAAGGATTCTGGTTGTCTTGTTTTTAGGCCACCATAGCTCAACGGAATTCTCAGAGACCCCGTCGGTGTGTTCTTTTTGGTAGACGTATCTGGACCTTAACATCTCCTCATTTGTTTCAGCATTGGTATCGTATATGGAACCAAATTCCCGTTCGACCTTAAAAAATGCGCTTGTAAATTCAGTCATTGCATCGATTATAGCCCTGTTTTCTCCCATAGACGCTGCCTGATTTCTCATCAACCTGAAATATTCTTCTATCTGTTCCTTTTTCGTCTCTCTTATAAAGATGAGATGGTTTGTTACGGATTGTTTAATGGTACGGCTTGCCTTGACATACGAGTAACTCCCTATTATCAGAAAAGGCAGTAGACCTAGCGATATAAACAGTACAATCAGCTTGGTCCTTAACCTGAGTCTAGTAAAAAGTGTCATTAGCTTTCTCCTTTTATTATCATTCTTTCATATTTATATTTTTATTTAAATTTATTCGTAATAGTTCAGTATACTATCGAAACATTGTGTATAAACATGCGATATAATGGGGTCAAGGGGACTGGTCCCCTTGTGGGTGGGTCTGAGGGAGGGCAAAGCCCTCCCTTTTTAATACATACGGGTGAACTATTACACCTTTTTCTAATATTACCTTTATGTTCACTCCTAAACCTCCTCATTGACTACTAACTCGCCCTCTGTCAGTAGTTTTTGCATGTCGACGATGGGAAGCATCTTCTCCTCATAAGTGACCGTGCCCTTGAAATATCGTTCGTTAGTGGTGTTATCAGAGGCAGGGGTTAGAACGTCCCTTCTCTGTGGGTATATAACATCTAAGACCTCATCTATCACGATGCCGGCCACCACATTGCCGGGCTGCTGACCAGACTTCTGCCCCCCCGCATAAACCCGTATGACGACCACCTTGGCGTTAGCATATGAAGAGACGTTGGACATATTCAGGACACCTCTAATATCTACGAGCGTTAATATATCTCCGTGCAGATTCATGCCTCCAACTATATGCCCAGGGCAGCACGGGATTGACCTGGCTTCTCTAACCTTGGAAAACTCGACAATCAGGTCTATCTCTATACCAAAGAGCTCATCGTTTATGCCTACAACGGCCAGAGACAAAGAATCCTTAATGTAGTCTTGCTTCTTTATAGCAAGAAGGTTCATGGCCCTCTTACGGTACAGCTCCCTGTGATGTTCAGGCGCGTCGGCAATGTGGTAGCCATCCTCGCTGTCCATCTGTCCTGCCGCCCCGATAATGTCTGCTCCGGCGGCTATGTCTACCCCCTTAAACTCAATCAATTTCTTATAGTCAAGGAGAATTATAACCTCCTGTTTTCTTTTAACAAAGGCGGTAACAAAATCAGAAAAATAGACGTCTGTGCTGTTTAGGTTGTCAATATCGACGATATCTTCCTCTGATATAACGTCTATCTGTTGCACGTCGGATACAACCAGACCGTAGGCAGTATCCTCCGCCTCTACAATTATAACCTTGTTCGTTATATTGTAGCGCATAGGAGGTTGCCCAGTCCTTATGTTTAGATCCATCACGGGTACAATCCTGCCGCGGTAATTCAGTACCCCTATAATATACTTAGGCACCTTTGGCACCGGTCTGAGCTCGGCAAGCCAGACGATCTCTCGCACCACGTGCGTACGCAGCGCAAACGCCAGTCTCTCTACGTTAAATGTAATATATGAAGTCTTATTCATCTATACTTTTGCATTTTTCTATAAACCAGCGTTCTATGCAGCTCTTGAAAATAGATTCCCGCTTTCGCGGGAATGACAGCAAATAGCGTTTTTGGCTGTTCTATGTCATTCCTGCGTAAGCAGGAATCCAGAAAGTGCAAAACTATAGATTCATAACGTATTAGCTTTACTCCCTTAGATATTAGCATGGCACACATTTATTTACACATACGCTATATGCCACATTAAAAAGTAATTCCCAAAACGCCTTCTCATCTACTGGTTTCATTAAGTATCCCTGTATAGAGAAATCTTTTGCCTTTGTAAGGTATTCCTCTTCATTCAACGCTGTCATAACAATTATAGGGATAACCTTGTCAACATCTCTTATGCGTTTAATAAGTTCTATCCCGTCTGTTATTGGCATAACTAAATCAGTTACCACTAAATCAGGTTTGTACTTTTTAAATGCATCCCATCCTGCTTCTCCATTATTTGCTGTATAGACCTCTTTAAATCTTCTCTTTAGCGCCTTCAAAGAAGATTCTATAATAATTGATTCATCATCTACAAACAGCATATACACTGTCTTCTTTATTCTCGCTAAATAATCGCTGCCGATTTCTTTTTCCACCCCCTCAATTCTCCATTAACTCTATTGTAAAGACAGAGCCATGTTCGCAATTGCTGACATACAATCTGCCGTCCATATTATTCTCGATAATTATTTTTGACATATATAAGCCTATACCAGTGCCTTTTTCTTTAGTTGTAAAATAAGGATTAAAAATCCTGTCCATTATTGATTCATCAATTCCACCGCCGTTATCCACTATCTCAATCAAGACGCTTGTATTCTTTCTTGATACCGTTATATCGATTGCCCCTTTCATATTAATCTCCTGTTTTAGCTTTGAACGGTAGCTGACGATGGCATCTTTGGCGTTACTGATTATATTCATAACGACTTGCTGTAATTCGTTTGGATAACCACATACCTTAAATGTATCATAAGCGTCATTACATTTTAAAGTAACTTCTATGTTATTGCTTATTGTTTGCGGATGCATTAATTGAATGACTGATTCTATGCTGTCGTTCACACTAAAGAGTATCTTCTCTCTTAAAGGCTTCAAGAAGTTTCGAAAGTCGTCTATTGTCTTTGACATATAGATCAACTGAGCTTTTATGTTTTGTATCGTTTTATCAAAGTATTCTTTATCTAACTCATCATGTTGAAATGCATCGTTCAATCCTATTAGCACAAAACTAATAGCATTTAGAGGCTGTCTCCACTGGTGGGCTATTGCGCTGATCATCTCTCCAATTGTTGCCATTTTAGATTGATGGATCATCATCTGCTCCTGTTTTCTTCTCTTAGCTACTTCTTCTTCAACACGTTTCTCGAGGTTTTTGTTAAGATCACTGAGCTGTTCGCTTGCTTTTTTCATTTCTGTTATATCCCGTGCAGCAGCAAACACACCAATGGCCTCTCCAGACTCATTCTTAAATACGGAGGCATTACATATGACAGGTATTGTATGTCCGCTTCTATGTCTGATGTAAAGCTCGTAATTTCGTACATCTCCTATTTCAAACACCATTTTATAACCGGCCATTGCCTTATCAGGTTCCGTAAAATAGCTTGAAAAGTTTGTTCCGATGATCTCGTCTCTTGAAAACCCTGTAATATGCTCCGTTGCCTTGTTTACATCTCCTATTTTGCCTTCACCGGTAATTGTGACTAAAGGGTCTATACTCGCCTCCAACAATGTCCTGTTATATATGTTTGCTCGTTTTAGCATCTCCTGGGCAGCGATTAATTCCTCAGTTCTTTCTTTAACTATCTGGGTTATTCTCTCCGCCCTGCTTGACAACACTAATAAGAACATACCTAATAGTCCTGTAAATAACATGCTGCCTGCCAACAATGCCCATGCCTGAAATGATCGGCTTTTTTTGCTATACTCAATGGTTGGGTAAAATATAATGCCCCACTTTCTTCCGGTTACATTAACGACTGTTGAATACCGCATATTAATAGATTTCAAGTCTATCTCTTTTTGGGAAAGTTCGGGTATTCTTCTCTCTCCGCTTTTACCAAATTCATAGTTAAATAAAAACCTTTTTTTATTCTCATCCCTGTCATCATATAGAATAAAGTCTATATCCTCAATCATAAGTCCTTTAAGCGATTTATCTATCAGCTCTCCAATACTAAAGATGCCAAGAGCAACCCCCTTGATTTCCTGCCTGCGAAGCTCAATTGTCCCATGCAAAGGATTGCTAAAAACCGGCAGCAAGATCAAAAAACCAAACTGGTCATATTTCCCCTGTATAAGAGATACACGGCCTGTGGTGATTGGCTCTCCGGTATCCCGCGCCTTAATAATGCTTTCATGTCGTATTTGTTCAGAGGCAAGGTCAAAACCAATGGCCGTTTCGTTATCTTTATACGGTTCAACAAAATAAACAGGATAATATTCATCCCGCCTTGAGGCCCTAACCATTTTGTTCTGATAATCTTTCTCCTTTATCTGAAAATATGGATACCCCTCACGTCTTACTGCCTCTTCAAAGTCTAAACGGTTTGTGTCAAGCACGCGTGGCGCCCACTCCAACGACTGAATCCCCTCATGGGCTGCCATGATATCTTTAACAAACAAGCGAAACTTCTTTCTGTCAATATCGCTGGAAGTATTGAATAAACGATCGATTGATTTAAGATTTTCAAGATAGATATTAAAGTTATTTTCAAGGGAATTTACTACAGACCTTGCTATTCTTTCAAAATCATCTCTAATACGTCTGCCTTCTTGCCTTTTTACGTAAACAAAAATAGATATTACCAGTAAAAGCATAGCAATGAGAGGGTAGGCAACGGATGTTTTTTTCTTTCTCCAAATATGCCCTGGCTCTACCATCAAGATTAATACAAGAGGGGTCATAACAATCACACCTATCGAGTCGCCTATCCACCATGTCCACCATGTAAAAAGATAGTTTGACCATGTAATTATGCCAAACAACATCATGGCTGCAGGTCCAATGGTTGCGTTTGTCAGACAACTTACGGGGCCGGCCAATAAGAAAAACTTTAGTATATTCTGCTCCCTATTTAGTGGATTGTACTGACCAACAAATCGATTTATTAAAAAGACCCCTATTAGAGCCTGTAAAGACGCCCCGGCGCCTATCACTGCAGGCAGCGCTAATGATTTTATTATTGCATCCGTGCTGCTCGTATCTAAAGACGTAAATACGTTTACACAAAAAGAACCTATCAGTATACCAGGCCACACACGGTATGAAAACAACAGGACGCTTGACAAGGCAATGCCAGAAGGAGGCCATACTGCCGTTGCATAACCCGGGGGAATGGCCAGCAGCAGAGACAGCTTACCTGCAAGAAAATACGCAGCAGCAGTACCAGCTATCTTCAACAACCATCCATAAAACGGTACAGTCGTTGCCCCTGTTACCTGATCGTATCTATCATTCATCTAGAATATATTATAAAGGCGTTTCGGATGATTAGATACAAAATACGCATCGCTATCAAAACGCCCAATATCCATCAGTTGCCTTGACAGCCTTCTAATTCTATCATAAATTCTGCTCCAATATCAGTGTTTCTAACCGTGAGTTTACCACCCATATTCTTTTCAATTATAGACTTAGACATATACAGGCCTATGCCGGTGCCCTTCTCCTCGGACTTGGTTGTGAAGTAGGGGTCAAAGACCCTGGCTATTACCTCTCCTGGGATGCCTCCGCCGTTGTCGCTTACAGTTATTATTATGCGCTGACCTTCTTTAGAAATATATATGTCGATTATGCCTCCAACGTGTCTTTCCCCTTTGTGTGTATCGCGCATGGAGATGATTGCATCCCGCGAGTTGTTTAAGAGATTTAGGATAACCTGTTTAAACTCATTTGGATATCCTAATGTCAACGGTACGTCATCAGTACAGGAGGATTTAATATTTATTGTTATGTCGTTTCTTTTGAACAAACCTTCAAACATATCTAGAATATCATTCAAAGACGTCAATACATTAAACAACACCTTCACTTTAGATGTCTTAAAGAAGTTCCTGAAATCGTCAATCGTTTTTGCCAAAAATCCTATCTGTGCCACTGTCTTGTTGACAGACTCGCTAAGATACTCTTTATCTAGTTCACCAAAGTCATACGCATCTTCAATGTCGGCAACGAATAACGAGATTGCATTTAAGGGCTGCTTCCATTGATGGGCTATCATGCCTATCATTTCGCCCATGGCGGCCATCTTTGATTGCTGGATTAACAATTGCTCTTTCTGTCTTATCTCTTCCAATTTGTTGCTGACAAGCCCTTCAAGACGCGTGTTTAACTGACCAAGCACATCTGTCTTTGTTTTAAGCTGCTCCTCTAACCTTTTTCGTTCACTTATGTCATATACCGACGCCAGCCACCCTGTCCTTACACCTCTTGCATCGATTAACGGAGACACAAGGATGTTGACATTAAACCGTTCTCCTGTCCTTTTTCTGAACAGCACGTCAAATCCCTCTGCTGGAGCTGTCCCCTCAATTGTGTCCTTCATGGCGGCGCCAATATTGTCATAATCCTCTGGCGCCCAGTATATATGTGGCGGCAGGGCGCCAATCAACTCCGCCTGGGACCAGCCAACCATCATGCAAAACGACGGATTTACGTATATCTGTCTTCCTTCATTATCTGTGGCGGCCATGCCCGCAAGGATACAACTCTCTATAGCCTTACGAAATGAGTGCTCCTGTGCAAGCAGCAGCTCCAACTCTTTACGCTCTGTAATGTCTGTAGCAAATTCTAAACGCACAATGCGGCCGTCAACCCACCTTATTGCCCTGTCCTGCATATAATACCACCTATTGTTGGCGGTATTTTTGTGTTCCCACTTATAAACACCCAAGGGATTAGAGTTGGCGTCTAATAGTTTATTGTTAGTACAAAAACTACAAGGTCCATTCTGATCGTCTTGAAATGTCTGCCAACACTTCTTCCCTGTTATTATATCGTTATTGAATGCCTCTTTTACATAGCTATTAGCAAAGATTATCTCATATGTATCCATGTCCGCTACATATACGACTGCCTCCACACTATCTAATATAATAGTTAATCTCTCGTATGCCTCTCTTATTGTCTGTTCGTACTTGACCCGCTCGCTTATATCCCTGAACATCCCCTGGGCAACCTTTATTCCGCCATACTCTACCACACTGCCTCTTATCTCTATCGGGATGATTACGCCATCTTTTGCCTTTATATGGGTGTTTAAGAGAACACCAGCGGTACCCCCTATGCCGCGCTCAAAGGCCTTTTTTACCTTTTCAATCTCTTCCTGCGGGTGGATATCAGTGAAGTGCATCATCAACATCTCATCTCTTGTATATCTAAGCAACTCCTCAATTTTCTTGTTGACCTCTAAAAAATATCCGTTAAAGTCTATCAATACGATGCCATCTCCAGCCTTGTCCATTAAGGTTCTATATTTTTCCTCTGAGGACTTTAGCGCCTCTTTTGCCATCCTTTCAGCAGTGATGTCCCTTGCTATATGAACAGAGCCATAGATCGTACCATCGGTGTTGCGCAGGGGAGTTGTGGTAACCAAGAAATCCCCGCCTAAGTGTATATTGTGCAGCTCTATCTTATGTTCCAAACCATCTTCAAGTAACAGTTTATGAGGACAATTTTCTAAAGGTTTATCTGCGGCATAGAGAAGCTCATAACATGGTCTGCCTATTGCCTCTTCTGGCGTCAGATTTAATCTCTTAGCAATTGTCTCATTCATCTTTATAATCTTGTGATTATTGTCTAATATCATCATCAAATCAGGGATAGTGTCAAATGTCTTTTTCCATTCCTGCTTTTCTCGTGTTAGCGCCTTTTCCTTTAACTTGTACTCAGTAATATCTCTTACAGAAGTTATCCTCATACGAGAGTCTTCAAAGATCAATGTCTTTCCATGTATAGATAAGTCAACAGGTGTTCCGTCTTTCCTTAGACCTATCGTCTCGTACCGTTCTTCATAATGGGAAGAAATCATGTTTTTTACCCGTTCTCTCTCTTTAGGTATCACAAGATCTATTGCTATCTTTCCTTTTAACTCTTCAATCTTATATCCAAATATTATTTCCATCTGCTTGTTTATGTCTAAGATGTGCCCTTCCTCTGATATTACGACCCCCTCAGAGGTTGCCTCAGAAAGTCTTACGAACCTGTCTCTGCTCTTTTGTAGTTCCCTTTCTGTCCTTATTCGTTCTTCCATCTCAGCCAGAAGCTTATCACGAGAAACAGTTGTTTCTTTTAACTGCAATGTCATTAAGTCAAACGTGTTTGCGATCTGACTTATCTCGCTGTTGCCGGTAAAGCCTAATTTACAATCTAAATTGCCCGTTCCTAAAACCTGCAAACCCTTAACGATCTCTCCAATGGGCTTGGTGATTCCTTTGTTGACAAAAAAAGATGCTGTTATTATAAATAGGGTGAGGAAGATGATTGACGAAAGAATAAGTATATGGGTCTTACTATGAACAGCAACTAACGTCTTATAATTTGTATCGTAGAATTGAGAAGCAATTGAAACAACCGTCTGTGATTTCACCAGTACTTGGGAGACTAAATTTTCCTCTGTCTCTCCCAAGCTCCCTCCGCTATCGTCTATTTTATTGATCTCAAGAAATATAGCATTGATACCATTTAGGTTATCGGTTAGGTCGTTGAGTAGAGCCTGTTCCTTAGAATCTTTTGATTTTAAGCCTGCCAGGCGCTTTGACAGTGAGTTATACTTCAATTGCCATTGGGTGTAAGCTCGTTTTCTTACATCCCGCTGGTGCAGTATACTGTCGTAGATTAGTATGTTTGTTTCAAAGACATCCTTGACTAACCTCTCAGACATCATGCTTTTAGCGGTTATTTCCTCATCCTGCTGCCTTTCATAATAAAGCAGACAGCCTATCAGCAACACCGTAACAATAGACAAGATAGAGGCAATCTGTAGCTTAGTCTTAATCTTCATAACTTACTTATGAAGTACTTACACAACCTTCTACTACCTTATTATAGTGACTGCTTCAGGTTTAACAGAGTTCAACGCATCTATATGTATAAATTGATAGTAATCTGGTATCTCTGCCACATCAACAACATTATCCTTCATCATCCATCTGGCTTGGTCCTCAAGCCTTAGAAGAAGCGACTGTTCTAAAAACACCTTCCACTTCATCTCCAGCAGTATCGGCGATATCTCTGTATCGATAACCCCCAGCCTCTTTGATACAATACGAACCACCTCTTGTGGATGCGCTATAGCAAACTCCTCTGCCTGAATCAACGCCCTTAGAGTTTTTTTTACTACCCCTGGATGATTCTTTATGAAGCTGTTTAACGCAATGATATTATAGTTTTTTACCAAAAGCCGTGGTTCTGCAAAGACAACGGCATTGTCTGTAAAATGCCTGACCCCTTGTGCAACAAACGGTTCTCTTGTGGATATGGCGTCAACCTCACCCTCCGTAAAAGATTTAAACGTAGAGGAAGGATCCTTTAAAACAATCTTTACGTCTTCTTTTGTCATCCCGTATTTCATCAAGAACAGGTGCAAGAAGTAGTGCACTGCGGTCCCTTTGACCGTGGCGATGCGTTTGCCTTTTAAGTCGGCCGGCTTTATAATGCCCCTGTCTCTACGGGCTACGATGCGCGGCTCGTTATCCGAGCTGCCGATTGTTGCTATGATTCTAAAGTCATGTCTTTTAAAGCTGTTAAAAACGACCATGTTGTCGGCCACCGTTGACATGTCAAGACGGCCTTCAAACATGTCTCTTATGGCAACGTTTCCCCCCTCATAGTCTTTGACCGAAACGTCAAGGCCGTTTGCTGAAAAGTAGCCTTTCTCCTCAGCAATCATGCAGAGCGCCGTTATCGGCTCATTGGAATTCCCAATACTAACCTTTTCACGAGGTTCCGTGCGTTTATCAGCCTTCTTCTGGGTTACTAGAATAAGGCCAGATATAGCGATTACAGTAATTACGATTAACTTAATCGCTAAGTTTTGTAACCGCATTCTCAAAGACTCTAAGGTTGTTTAAAGCGCTGCCTATATCTTTTTTTCTGATAGAAAGCAGTATACGAAGAGCAGACTGTTGAAGCTGGCTTAGGCCTGCCTTTTCAACGTCTTTTTTCAGCTTGCTTACGTGTCTTTCGATGGCGTCGTAGTCTTCTCTGTTAAATGCCTCGTTTATTAGATCTAACTGTCGCGGCGCCTTTTTTAAGAACGATGTTAGCTCATCTTGGCTATCATCTGTGGAACCGGAATTTTTACGCTCGCTTGTTGACTTTTTCGATATGTAACGGCTTATTATCTCAAGAAGGTCATTGGCCTTTATGGGTTTTGTAATATAGTCGTCCATACCGGTCTCAAGACAGCGTTCTTTGTCCCCTTTCATCGCATACGCAGTCATTGCTATTATAGGGATCGAACAAGTCGCTTTATTGGCTTTAATCCGTTTTGTTGCCTCAAAGCCGTCCATTACGGGCATGTGCACATCCATCAGGATGATATCAAACTTGCCCTGTTTTATTACCTCCAGGGCCTTTTCACCATCTTCAGCCTCTGTGACGGTGTATCCCTGTTTTTTCAGCACCTCCCTGGCCAACAACCTGTTGGTGGCATTGTCTTCTACCAACAGGATTTGCACAGGGGATGCTGCCTTCTTGAAGGTCTCATCATGTGGTCTTTTCAACTGAGGGGTGTATTCCGCAGGGGTGTGCTTCAACATGTTTTGTACAACGTTTAAAACATCTTTGTATTTTATGGGTTTGATGATATAAGACGATAGACCAAGTTGGGAGCATTTTTCTATATCGCCGGTGCGGTAGTTGGAGTTGAGCATCATCACTATAGTGCCGGCAAGATTTGGATACTGTACTATGTACTCGGCCATCTTGAACCCCCCGATGCCGGCAATCCTGACGTCAATAAAGATGATATCGTATGGACGGCCCTCCTCCCTGCTTCGATCGAGTTTATCCAATGCCTCTTTTGAATCGGATGCCTTACCGATCTCAGCGCCAAAGTCGCTGAGTATCTCTTTTATTATCATACAACTGGTTGTATAGGTGCATATGGTTAGTATCTTTTTCCCTCTGAGGTCTAGCTCTGGAGGGGCTACGTTTAACTCCTCCATGTCTTTGAGTCTGACCCTTACGGTGAAGTGAAAGGCACTTCCTACTCCCTTTTTACTCTCTACCCATATGTCTCCACCCATAAGTTGAACGAGCTGCTTTGATATGGTCAGGCCAAGCCCCGTGCCGCCGTACTTCCTTGTGGCAGAGCCATCGGCCTGTGCAAAGGTGCTAAATATGTATTCCAGCTTATCCTCAGGGATGCCTATCCCTGTGTCAGAGACTGAGAAGTGGAGGCTTATCGAGTCCTCTTCTAAGCTGCCAGGTTCTATATAGACTACAACGACGACCTCACCATCTTCTGTAAACTTCAGGGCATTGCCAACGATGTTTATGATCACTTGATTCAGCCGTGCGGGGTCTCCTATTAACTTTGTTGGCATGTTGGGTTTTATCCGGCAGAACAGCTCAATCCCCTTCTTGTGTGCCTGCACCGAGAGCGTGTCTATGATGTTTTCAACCAGGTGGTAGGGGTCAAAGACAACGCTTTCAACATCGAGTTTGCCGGCCTCCAACTTTGAAAAGTCCAGGATGCTGTTTAAGATCGTCAGAAGGGCGTTGGCCGATTGCAGCACCAGATCGAGGAAGTCCCGCTGCTGCTTTTTCAATTCGGTATCGAGGACGAACTCCGTCATCCCGATTATGGCGTTCATGGGGGTGCGTATCTCGTGGGACATGTTTGCAAGAAATTCGCTTTTGGTCTTGTTGGCCACCTCAGAGGCATCTTTTGCCGATCTTAACGCCTCTTCTATCTCCTTGCGGTTTGTTATATCCTCGTTGACCGATAGATAATGCGTAATGGCCCCCTCCGCATCCCTGATGGGTGAAATGGTAGCGTTATTCCAGTAGAGAGTGCCGTCTTTTTTCTTATTAAGCAACTCGCCATGCCATGTGCTACCCTTTGATATAGTCTTCCACAGGTCTTTGTAGACCTCCTTGGGGGTGTTGCCCGACTGTAGTATCTTCGGGTTTTTACCTATGACCTCATCCCTCGTATAGCCGGTTATCTCTATGAATTTGGGATTTACAAATTCCATGTTACCGTTTAAATCGCTAATGATCACTGCCACGGGGCTTTGGACTATGGCGCTTGAGAGTTTTATCAGTTGTTCCTCGGCCTGCTTACACTCGGTTACGTCATTTACAAAGCCCTCATAGTACATGGGGCTGCCGTCGTCGTCCTTTACGATACGTATGTTTTGTTCTATGATGAGTTCGCTGCCGTCTGCTCTTCTGAGGCGGCTTACGAAATTCTTAGTTGAGCTTTGTCCTTTAAATGTCCTGACGAATCGCTCGTAATCAGTTCTTTTGAGGTACAGAGACGGCAGGTCGGGGCAGGCCGACAATAGTCCGTCCTGGCTGGTGTAGCCGAGCATCGTGATAAAGGCAGGGTTCATGGACAGGAATTGGCCTTCTGGGTTAAACCTGTAAAACCCGCTAAACGTGTTTTCAAACAACACCCTGTAGCTCTCCTCGGAGTTTCGCAGTTCCTTTGTGCGTATGCGGACCTTGTCTTCAAGCTCTTCGTTGAGGGTCTCTAGTTCTATCTGTGCCTTGATGAGTTCGCGGTTCTTGCGCACGGCGTTTTCGTATGTTGACAGGAGGAGGTTTAAGATGTGTTTTGGCTTGGATTTTATTTTATAGTCCTCGCCCATGAGGCTTATCTGTAGGATGTCTTGCGATACCTCGTTGTTTTCGCGTGCCGGGGAGCTTAAGATGTTTTCGATACTCTGCAGGATGTAGTCCTCGTCGTATGGTTTGGTTATATAGTAGTCGGCCTCAGACTGCAGGCCGCGTATTATCTCTTTTGTGTCTGAGAGGGCGGTCAAGAGGATCACCGGAATGTGTTTTAATTCCTCATCGATCTTAATCTTATAACACATTTCGTAACCGTCCATTACTGGCATGGCTATATCGCTGATGATCAGGGATGGTCTTCTGCTTTGGGTCAAGGAGAGGCCTTCAGCGCCGTTCTTAGCGGCGATAACTCCATAGCCCGATTTTGCCAAGGTACGCCGTAAGAGTTCCCGCTGCACCATGCTGTCCTCAACAACAAGGATCTCCCTACTCAGTCCAACCTTTGCATCCATAGTTTATATTATACAATCACTCCTCCTCTTTTGCAAACGCCTAAAAAAGAAAAGAGAGAAAGAAGGGAAGAGAAGGGAGGGCGCTGCCCTCCCTCAGACCCACCCGCAAGGGGACTCGTCCCCTTGACCCCGTAAATGTCGATCGTGGGTAGAGTGAGATGTTGCCTGTGTGCGTAGTCCTAAGTGTAGCGCTGTTTTGTGAAGTAAAGTTCACAGGATCAGATATAAATGTGAAGTAAAATTCACAGAATCCCTTATGTATGTGAAGTAGAATTCTCTTGATTTTGTACAGTTGATTGGTTAAATTAGTGATAGTGTTCTTTAGATGGCTATAGAGTGTGTTTATTTTAAATGCGAACTATGGTTGGCGTATAGGCTTAAATTGTGGGAGTTGATAAGATGATAATTGTAGACATTGAAAAAAAGCTGGAAGATAGATACATAAAAGAGTATAAGTATTTACACAAGATAGAAGAAAGGTTACTTTTTTTTATTGGGTTAAGAGATGAGGCAAGAAGCAATAATCTGAAAAAATATGAATTATTTTTTGAAGGTTATATTGCTTTCCTAGAAAAGAATTGGGATAAGGCTGTTGAAAAATATGATGAATCTATCAAGATAGATAATCATTTTTCACATCCAGTGTTTGGTCTGGGGTTTTTATATACAGAATTAAAACAGAATGAGAAGGCAAAAGAGTACTTCGAGCAGGCTGTTAAGTTAGATGAGAAATATCCAAGGAGCTGGAATGGTTTGGGTAATGTTTGTAGAAAACTAAAACAGTATGAAGAGGCCATAAATCATTACAAGAGGGCTATTGAGTTAGATAGCAGCTATTCGTCCCCCTTAAATGGTTTGGGGAATGTTTATTATGAATTAAAACAGTTTGAGAAAGCACAAGAAAATTACGAGAAGGCAATTAAACTGGATAATAAAAACTCACATCCTGTGAATGGTTTGGGAAATGTTTACTTTAGGTTAAGCCAGTATGAAGAGGCTATAAAGCATTACGAGCAGGCAATTGAGTTGGATAATAAAAACTCACATGCAAGATATGGTTTGGGAAATGTTTACTATGAATTAGGGCAGTATAAAAAAGCAAAAGAGTACTATAAAAAGGCTATGGAGATTGCAATTGAGCAAAAAGATAAATATATTGAATCTATTGCACAAAGCAATCTTGATTTTATAGAAGAGAAATTAAAGGTAACTGTTATAGATCATTTGGATATTGATGCAAGTGAAATCGATGACATCCTTAATAAAACAGCGGCATTTGAAGACGAAATATATAAGAATAAGAAATCGTTCTTAGACTTTTTAAAGGAAGTGCCAAAAGAAGGTAGAGAAAGTACAGAAGACTCATATTTTCAAGTATTAAGGCGATGGAATTCCTATACACCAATCATTGCAGATAATTACCACGTGAGTAAAGGCGGGGGGTATTTTCTCCAGGTTAATGGAAAGGGTATAGTTATTGATCCTGGTTTTAACTTCATTGAAAACTTTATAGGAGCTGGGCATAAATTTGGTGAAATTGATTATGTATTTGTTTCTCATGCACATAACGACCACACATCAGACATTGAATCCATAATTACTCTTCTACACAAATATAATAAAAGATTGAAGGGAATTGATGATTTCACAAGTGAAGATACCTTAAGAGCTGAAATAGCACGAGGAAGGAACTGTAGTATCAGCAATGTTTCAAAGAAAGATATCGATAATTTATTTAAAGAAAGGCGTAAGGTAATTAACTTTTACATTACAAAAAGCGTTTTTAAGAAATATGGCGGGATGTTCGAGTTGAAATCATCTACGGACTTCAATATACACATTGTTGAATCAGGGAACTCAAATGTAATAGACAACATAAAGTTCAGAGTTATAAAGGCAAAACACTTTGACATTATTTCGGACAGAGATTCTGTTGGATTTGTATTTGAGATAAACGATGAAGTTCTGATTTACACTGGTGATACAGGTTGGAATGGAGAGATTGAAACCGAGTATGAAGAAATAGCTAAACATTATGAAGGCAAAAGGAAGCTATTAGTTGCGCACCTTGGTGGTTTTAAAGAAGACGAGAGGCAGACATTTTATGACAACCACTTGGGAAGGTGTGGTCTTGCAAGGTTAATACAAGTTCTCGAACCAGAAATCTGTTTTATATCTGAGTTTGGAGAAGAAATGGGGCGTTATAGACCCCAAATAGCTGATATATTCAAAAATGTTTTCAATACCACGTTGTTTTTACCTGCTGACATAGGGCTTAAATACAGCTTTTCTCATAAGAAAATCTGGGCTATTACAAATATTGACACATACAGACTTGTGCTTAATCAAAGTAAATATGGTTATGTTGCGCCAGAGGATGTTGGAGTAGTTGAGCTTATTATAAACTCATCACTCCATTATTACGAAAAAAATGGTTTCTTTACAGTCGAAGTTCTAGTACAAGTCTTGAATAGTGATTACATGCAGAAGGCCAGATAAGCTCCACCACTATTTACGGGGTTAAGGGGGCTGGGGGCCCCTTGCGAGGGGGTCTGAGGGGTAATGCTGTTGACTTAAGCATATCGAACAACTCCATTACACCATTTTTTCCTTGACTTTTTTGTATGCCGTGGTTGAGACGGTCTTTTTTCTTTTGATCGATAATAGACGTATTTTGTTGATATTTCCTCTATTAATTCGTTAAATATCTCTGCTGCTCTTTGAGGATCGTTTGGGGTCAACAATGCCGCTTCTTTGGCTAACGCTATGACGGTATTTTTAAACTGTAGTTCTTTTCCTCTGTCTGCTTCACTTAGCGCCATTAATACACGTGCTATCACTGACATTATCATTACCGTATATAGTTCTTGCATAACACCGTTTACCGTTTTAGAGTGTAATTTCTCTAATTGCCTATGTCTATTGCTCTGATTTTTATTTGGCCGGAGCTAACTCAATAGGCAATTTAATTATATACAAAAAAGTGAGGGCTTTGCCTCTGCCGCAGGGGTTGCGAACCCCTGCGACAGTGGGCAGAGCCTCCCGTTATTTGCCCCCCCCGACTTTCTTATGCGCCCAGGCAATTCGACGACTACGCATTGTGGGGGCGTTTATGGTATACTGATCCATTAGAAGTTAAGTGATTTAGTAGATTCTGGTTTTTATGAAATCTCAAGCGGTGGTAAGGGTTCACATCGTAAACTTACGAATGCCAGATGTGCCGGTGCTGTAAATTGAGCATTTTTCTTGTATATAATTAATTATGGGCAGGTACTTATAAAGTGCAGTGGTTGTTAGTGAGAGTTTAGCGCGCGACCTCTTGAGGCTGTTTGTGTGGTACCCATTGAGGTGGCTGGTAGGGATGCTACCTGTGGGGGCGGGATTTGCGATCTTTAGAGCGATGGGCGATCTGCACTATGTACTTTCAAGAGGCAAGAAGGAACTGCTCTTGGCAAATCTCTCCGCCGCAGACTTTGGATGTCAAAATAGGCATATGACGGTTAGAGAGTATTTCAGAAACCACTACGTTGACCGGCTGTTTATCTTCCTTGTCTCAAGGTTTCAAGACAGACAGATAGAGCGCTACATTGATTTAGAGGGGGTTGAGTATCTAATAGACGCCCTCAAACGAGATAAGGGGGCTGTGCTTGTTCAAGGACACTTTGGGCCGGTACATCTGCCATTGGTAGCGCTTGCACGGTGCGGGTTTAAGATCAAACAATTAGGGCTGCCATCCGATGAGGGACTAAGCTGGATAGGGAGGAACGTTGCCTACAGACTGAGATTGCGTTATGAGGCAAAGATACCAGCAGAGATACTTCGAGCAGACTCGTTTCTGAGACCAGCCTTTTCGTGGCTAGGCCAAAATGGCTGTATAATGACAACCGGCGATGGTACCGGAACTGACAAGCGTCTAGGTAGGTACGAGGTCATCATGTTTTTAGGCCATCCCACCGGCTTTCCCCTTGGCCCTGCTATATTAGCCCAAAAGACAGGGGCAGCCTTCTTACCCGTATTTATCGTACCAGGTGAGAGAAAGAGATACAAGATCATTATCGAATCTGCCCTAAATCAATCGCCAGACGAGGAACACTCACCCCGTGAGTTGACCGGGCGGTTTGTACAAAGGTTTGAGATGTACGTCAAGCGTTATCCTGGTTTTATGCACTTTCTTGACAGGTTAAGATAAGACAACTCAAGGGAAGTTATTGGGTACACCTTTACCTTTTATTAACACGTCTTTTAGGAAGCATCATGTTTACTACCAACACTACCAGGGACAAGGCCAGTATCATAGCTATCCACATAGGCCAGAACCAGGCGTAAGTGCTTGAACACCTGTTGTACTTGATCCTATGAGTCCACGTGACTTCTGCCCAGCCGCCAACTGTCATTTCGCCTCTTATGATATCATCCTGCCTTGCGCTATAAACCAGGTAATATAAGAGGGCAGCGGCTGTGGCCGATGGAAATCCGATACGATCTTCCATAGCCATAAAGATCAGAGATACTACTATGTAGGCGACTATATAGAAGAAATTATTGTGTATAAAATAGTCTTCCATTCTGTTTAGGATATCACAGTTACTTGGCTGCTTACAAGCTCAATCTGATCAGAGCCTAAGTCGAAGTCCAAGGCCTAAGACCAGAATCAAACCGAGTATCCCAAAGAAAAGCATCGCCCTCTGTGCAGGGATGTCATGCACCTCCACGCTTACAACTACGATGAAGACAATCATAAGGGCAAAACCGGCAATACCTCCTAAAAAGGGCACAATGCTAAGTACCGTTATTACAGGTGTGAGTGCGGACATATACGCTACACACCTGTAGGAAGTCTGATACGACTGTTGTGACCCCAGAATCATCCAAAGAATGAAAAGCGCCGATGCCAACAGAAAACCAAACAGCCCTATAGTTATTGGCACAAATAAAAAGGTTGCCACAGCCTTTCCTATACCAGCAAGTAGCCTAAACTCCAATATGTTTATAACTGCCCTGAGCAAACCACTGAGTACTCCCATAGATACCATGAAGACCAGTGGTTCAATAAAACCGCCTGCTCTTGGCATATGCCTAAAGAAATCAGACGGTCTGGTCAATACCCTGACTGCATTTGAAGGTATTGCAAAAAGGTCGATATTGTATCTATTCATAATCTTCTCCTAAGTCTCCGAAGTTATTAATTTGACAATGTCAGATTTAAGTAAACATAGGGATTGTCTGAACCAGGATTACACAGATTAAAGGATTTACAGGAGAAAGATTGTAATTAATCCTGGTAATCTCTCAATCCGTTAAATCGTGGTTCAAACATTTTAAATCGCAACCATATGGAAACAGCATGGTTGAATGTTGCAGGTAGTTTAAATATGACAACTTGTTCACTTATGTCTTGGGTCTAAATGCACATAGGTAACATCTTAAGCAACCATGCCTTACATTTACGGGGGTCAAGGGGACTGGTCCCCTTGCAGGTGGGTCCAAGGGAGGGGAATGCGAACCCCTGCGTCAGTAGGCAAAGCCCTCCCTTGTCTTTTCTTTTCTCTCCGTCGCCTATCTTACTCTTCAGTATCTTTTTTACTTCTTTCGGCAATGATTTTTTGAGAGATGTGTGCTGGGACGTCTTCGTAGTGAGAGAACTCCATCGTGTAGAGACCTCGTCCCGACGTAATGCTGTGGAGCTGGTTGGCATAAGTGAGCATTTCTGACATTGGCACGGCTGCCATTACCTTCTGATTACCACCTACTTGGGAATCTACACCTTGGACTCGGCCACGTTTAGAGTTTAGATCACCTATCACGGCGCCAAGACAGTCGTCTGGGGTTATGACCTCCACCTTCATAGTCGGCTCAAGCAGTACGGGATGCGCATCCATGGCCGCCTTCTTGATTGCCATAGATCCTGCTATCTTAAAGGCCATTTCAGAGGAATCCACTGCGTGATACGAACCGTCAAAGACCGTCACGCGGATATCAACCATCGGATATCCAGCCAATATGCCATCCTTTAGCTTATCATGTACACCCTTTTCTACGGCGGGGATGTAAGAACGCGGGATGGCACCGCCAACTATTTTATCAACGAACTCAAAGCCCTCGCCACTTGCCTTGGGCTCAATTTCGATCCAACAATCGCCGTACTGACCACGTCCGCCTGACTGCTTCTTGTACTTGCCCTGGGCCTTTGATCTGGCACGTATGGTCTCACGATAGGGGACCTTCGGCGTCTTCATATCAACCTCTACGCCGAACTTCCTCTTGAGCTTATGCAGCGCAACCTCGATGTGTATCTGACCCATGCCCGCTATGATCATCTCGTTGGTTTCCTCGTCGCGGTGAAACTTCAACGTCGGGTCCTCGTCAAGTATCTTGTGCAGGCCGATGCTGACCTTCTCCTCATCCCCCTTTGTCTTAGGCTCTATGGCATAGGAGATGATAGGCTCGGCAAATTTCAAGGGCTTAAATATGTAGGGATGAGCCTCTTCACACAGGGTGTCGCCGGTCAGTGTCTCTTTGAGCTTCGTCACAACACCCAACTCGCCGGGGCCTAGCACCTGGGCTGGCGTCTGCTTCTTTCCGAGCAGGTAGTGTACGTTTCCGATCCTCTCTCTAGTACCCTTTGTTGCATTATAGACAGTGGTATCAGGCTTAAACTGACCCGAGAACACCCGAAACATCGTGAGTTTACCGGCGTAGGGGTCGGCTATAGTCTTAAATACGTATGCCGACAGCGGTTTGTCTTTCAATGGATCTAAGGAGACCTCGTTGGAGTTGCCTGGTATGTTAACAACCACAGGCTTTGCCTTTGCTCTTCTAATGGGTGATGGCAGATATTGTATAATGGTATCGACAAGCTGAGGGACTGCAAAGTTGTTGATGGCGCTGCCAAAGGTTACGGGGGCAAACCTCCGTGCTAATGTGCCCTCAACGAGGGCATTTATTATTGCCTCATCAGAGAGTTCTTCCCCTTCCAGGTATTTTTCTAAGAGGGCATCATCAGACTCGACCACGCATTCGGTTAGACTCTTCTTGTATTCTGCGGCCTTGTCCTTCATGGGGGCCGGCATTTCAATCTCCTCGTAGTTGTTTCCAGAGCCGCGTTTGTAGGCCTTTTGCTTGATTACGTCTATGAGTCCAATGGTCAACGGTGCGCTATCGGAGAGGGGGATATAAAGGGTAATGGGATTAATGTTAAAACTGTCCTTTATCTGCTGGAGAGTTGCATGAAAATCCGCATTTTCCTTGTCTATTTCGTTTATGAACACAACAGCGGGTATGTCAAACTCAGCCGCAATAGACCATACCTTTAATGTTTCTGCCCTGACACCGGATACGGCGCTAACAATGAGCACAGCGCCGTCAGCGACCGTTAAGCAACCGCGTGTGTCCTCTAAGAAGTTTATAAAGCCAGGCGTATCTATAAGGTTGACCATATACTCCCGCCACTGAAATTGGGCAAGGGCTGAACTAATAGTGAGCTTACGTTCGATCTCCTCCGGGTCAAAGTCCATTACCGTGTTGCCGTCAGTAACGCTGCCCATCCTGGTTATAGCCCCAGAATTGAAGAGAATTGCCTCAGTTAAAGTGGTTTTTCCTGCTCCGCTATGAGCTAAAAGAGCAATGTTTCTTATCTTTTCAACGTCAACAGTTGCCATTTTTCCCCCTTCTAACTTAGAATATATATATCTATTAATCAGATATTGAACTTATCTTGATTCTTAATCTAATACCCTTTTGATTACAGCCTTATATTCGGTCTTTTTCTCTAAATTACTTGAAATTAACTTTACTACAACAAGTGATACAACAAAGGCGGTAAAACCGCTAATTGCGCTAACAGCATCAACCTTCATAGAGCCGAACATGTCCATAGCGCTTAAGACGTGTTTTCCCAAAATAGCCCCAAGCAGTAGTGCTATTGCAGGTATAGCATAAACAACCAAGGCTCCTTTTAAGTAGGTATAGGTCTTCATCTCAATAATAACCTTCTGGCCGATGCGTGCATTTACGGTGTTTATAGCTTCTATTAGCGAGCTCTCCGGTGTAGAATCGCACACCTTGCTGCTTTGACAATGTGCACACGCTGTTGTCTTTTCAACCGCTACAGTGGCCGTTATGCCAGAGACGTCCTTTACAATTGCTGTTTCTTCCATATTGTAAGGATTGTAACATAAATGGACATAGAATATATCCTATAAAAAATTTTTACACTATTGTGTTTTCAAAATATCTTAGTTAATGTCTCGTCTGTCGTAAACGCTTTTTTACTGATGCAGGTGTTATGTTATTAATAATCTTTGTACCTCGTGTAATAGATTGTTGACGTCAAATTTTACGAGGTAACCATCTGCTCCGACGCTTTTGGCTTTTTCCTTGTTTTCCTCACCGCTTAGAGATGTATTTACAATAATGGGAAGCACCTTTAGCTTTGGATTGCTCTTTACTGTTTTTGTAAAGGTTAGGCCATCCATCTCAGGCATCTCAACGTCGCTAATTACCAGTTGAATAAACTGAGTGATTGACTTATCCCCAATCTTACTCTGAAAATCGTTTAGCACTGCGAGTGCCTGTTTACCGTCTACAGCCTCAAGGATCGAAAGTCCAACGTTTTCAAGGATATCCTTTAATATCTTCCTTGCAACAGAGGAGTCATCTACGATGAGCACGTTACCGGACATCTTCTTTTTAACGACCATCTTATTAAGATCATCTACTGTATAACCCCTTTTGGGAATAAGCGCGCCTATGTCCTGTATGACACTCTCAAGGTCGAGGATGAGCAAGAGATCGTTGCCATCGTCAATCTTGGTAACACCAGTAATCTTACCTCCGTGCTTTGTCTGTAATAGAGGGGGCGGGGGCTTTATCTTATCCCATTTTATTCTCCTGATCCTCTCAACCTCATGGACGATCATACCCACAGTTGTACCGAGCATCTCAAGAACGATCACCTTATGTCTTATGCTGACGGTATCAGGTATGACCAATTTCATCCACTTGCCAAGATCGACTATCGGTATAACCTCTCCCCTAACCTCTGCCAGCGATTCAGCGTAGTTTGGCATATCAGGCACCGTCGTTAGATTAGGCATTGGGATGATCTCCCTGACCTTAGCCACGTTAACGCCATAATTCCTCGTCTCCTGACTCCCATCTTCAAGATTACAGTACATCTTAAACACCACAAGCTCTAACTCGTTCGTACCAACCTTTAAAACTTCCGGCAATTTACCGATGCCTTGTGTCATATAAACCTCCACACTAAATAGTTAAATAGATTTATTATATAACTTGAGCCTCTTGCAAAACTCCTAAACGAAAGAAGTTTTAGCTCTCCTTATGATAAAATAAGTTTCCCAAACTTAAATCGATAAGGAGAGCATCATGTTAAGAGAGAGTATATC
>PEAB01000038.1 GCA_002753395.1 Nitrospirae bacterium MYbinv3
TTCCTGCTTTTCATCATGAACAACCCAAAGGATAGTAAATATAGATTCATCCCTGCCTTCCTCAAAACACTTAGCTTGTCGCTACAAAGGAGGATATAAAATGATTACACTTCAGACTAAAAATAGATTTCCGCTTACGCTGGAATGACAGTAAATGGTATATTTAGCCACTCTATGCCTGCCCCTGACCTGAGCAGGGGGCATTCCTGCGAAAGCAGGAACCCAGAAAGTGCAAAACTATAGTTTACCCCTAATTTATATGAAAGTCTAAAAATATCCTAAGTAATCAATGACTTTCATTGCTTATTGTGTCCGTAAGGTCATGGTGGTTCTTTACACCAAGAATTTCTTATACACCAGTATTATTTTGTGCTTGCATACAGTTGGCTGTTTAGCTTATAATGGTCAATAATTATTTTATGGAGGCATAGATTAAGATGGGTCTTGCAACATTTGAAATAGGAGGCATACACCCGCCAGATCATAAAAACCTGGCATCAGGCACCCCTATTGAAAATTGTAAGGGACCGGTGAAGGCCGTTATACCGTTAAGTCAACATATTGGAGCGCCATGCAAGGCCCTAGTAGAGGTAGGGCAGGTGGTGAAGATTGGTCAACAAATAGGTAATCCAGAAGGGTTTGTATCGGCTCCGGTGCATAGCTCAGTAGCAGGCAAGGTCTTGGCTATAGAGACATGTACTGTAGCTACAGGCAGGGTGGTACCCGCCGTTATAGTAGATAACGACAAGTCAGAACAATGGGTGACGCTAGAAGACGATCCCAACTACCTCGAACAACCACCTGAGATACTGTTGAAGAGAATCAAGGCTGCCGGCATCGTAGGTATGGGAGGGGCCACCTTCCCAACACACGTAAAGCTCTCTCCACCAAAGGAAAAAACGATTGACGCAGTTATAATTAACGGGGCCGAGTGCGAGCCGTACCTTACATCCGATCATAGAGTTATGGTCGAAAACCCTAGAGATGTAGTCAGTGGTCTCAAGATACTGATGCGTGTGCTGGGTGTAAATACAGGTCATATTGGTATTGAGAATAACAAACCAGACGCCATAGCTGCAATCATAGAGGCAGCCGCAGACAGCCCTGAGTTACAGGTCTGGACACTTGAGGTCAAGTACCCACAGGGTGCAGAAAAAATGCTCATAAAGGCTATACTTGACAGAGACGTGCCAGCCGGAGGGCTGCCAATGGACGTCGGAGCAGTTGTCCAGAACACAGGAACGGCTGTTGCAATATATGAGGCTTGCAGGTACGGTAAGCCACTCATCGAACGTATAGTAAGCGTAACCGGCAATGGCATAAAAACCCCCAAGAACTTACGTGCACGTATAGGAACTCCAATATCACAGTTGATAGCAGAGTGTGGCGGACTAAAGGGCGGAGCGTCGAAGATCATCTCAGGCGGACCGATGATGGGCTTTGCAGTATTCAGCGTTGACGTGCCTGTTATGAAGGGCACATCGGGTATTGTAGCGATGCTTGCGGAGGAAACCGCTTTTGGGGATAAGTACGGCAACTGTATCAGGTGCGGACGGTGTGTTGACGCCTGCCCAATGGGGCTTATGCCGCTGATGCTGAGTCTGTTTTCTGAAAAAGGATACTTTGAAGACGCCAAGGGTTATAATCTGTTTGATTGCTTTGAGTGCGGTTGTTGTACATACGTTTGTCCGGCTAAGCGGCCTATAGTGCAACAGATAAGATTTGCCAAGACACAGGTGAAACCCTGATGATGATAACAACGGTACAAGAGAGAGATAGAGGATCCTATGGAAGAGTCTAGCAAGGGGCAGAAGGTCAAAGAGCAAGTCGTAAACACGCAGGGTTTAGTCGTCTCTGTAAGCCCGCATATAAGGAGCGAAGAGACGGTAAATAAGATCATGTGGACGGTAAGCATAAGCCTCAGTCCTGCATTTGTCATGGGCGTGTATTTTTTTGGCTACAAGGCTATTTGGGTTACGGCTATGTGTATTGTTGGAAGTTTGTTCAGTGAGTGGTTTGTACAAAGGCTTGCAGGTAAGGAGATAGCCATAAGAGACGGAAGCGCCTTTTTGACAGGTCTCCTGCTTGGTCTGAACATGCCTGTTACAGTGCCATTTTATATCCCCCTGTTGAGTTCTTTTGTAGGTGTGGCGATAACAAAGCAGTTGTTTGGTGGTCTGGGATACAACATCTTTAACCCCGCCTTGATGGGCAGGGCATTTGCCCTTATCACGTGGCCCAGGGCGATGACAACATGGGCTGCCCCAACACTATCATTTGCTGCCCTTGACGGCAAGACCACTGCAACCCCGCTTGGTATACTAAAGGAAGAGGGATTGGCCAGGCTCATAGAGGTCTTTGGGGATAAGGCACATCTTTACAAGCAGTTGCTGGTCGGTTACAGGGCTGGCTCGCTTGGTGAGACGTCGGTTATTGCAATCCTTATCGGAGTGGCGTTTCTGTTTTACTTTAGATATATATCTTGGCATATACCTGTGAGCTTCCTGTCAACCTTGGCCATTGGGGCGTGGGTTTTCGGGGGCAAGACAGGGCTGTTCTCTGGCGAACCCATTATACATCTCTTGAGCGGTGGACTCATATTAGGGGCATTTTACATGGCCACAGACTACGTCACATGTCCTGCCGTCAAGAAGGGTCAGGTAATCTTTGGGATTGGTTGTGGCTTGCTTACGCTGCTGATCAGGCTTAAGGCCGGTTACCCTGAAGGCGTTATGTTTGCCATACTCATTATGAACTGCTTAACCCCCCTGATAGATAGAAGCGTAAGGTCAAAGGTGTTTGGGGCAAAGGGGAAGAAAAAGTGAACTCAAAGGATATATTTAAGATAACGATAAATCTGCTCCTGGTCTACGTAGCCGGGGGGCTGCTGCTTGCAGCCCTGTATGCAAAGACGTCGCCTATCATCTTTAAAGCCAATCTGAAGGAAAAAGAAGAGGCGTTACAAAAGATGATCCCCGACGCCGACAAGATTGAAAAGATGGGCGATTGGCATCCTCACGAAAAGCACTGCGAATACTACAAGGCCCAAAAAGGCGGAGAGATAATAGGTTACATAGTTCAATCAATGGGAAAGGGCTATTCAAGCTACATAGATCTCCTCGTCTCTGTAGATAAGGATATGAAGATACAGAAGGTGGAGATATTAAAGCAGGCCGAAACCCCTGGTCTTGGTGACGAGATAATGTCCAAGCCGTTCATTGAGCAGTTTAGAGGGAAGGAATTTAGCCGTTTGAAAGTAATGAAGACAGAGACAACAGAATACATTCAGGCCATAACGGGAGCCACCATATCGTCGCGTGCCGTTACAGAGGATGCTGTAAAGAACGGGCTGAAGTTACTACAGGAAAAGCTAAACATGACAGCGACCCCAAGCGGCAGTAAAGAAGATAAACAATCCCAGCTCAAAGGAGGCAATGCAGATGGGAAGCACTGAGGCAGCGATTAGGAAACCAAATTCCTTACAGATAGTAGTAAGCGGGATATTTAAAGAAAACGCTATATTTCGTATGGCCATTAGCCTTTGTCCAGCCATAGCGGTAACGACTGGCCTAAAGACTGGATTTTTAATGGGCATAGCCGTAGTGTTTGTTAACGCAATGGTTAACGTAACGGTATCATTGATGAGAAATGTTATACATCCAAGGATAAGGATGCCAATTTACATGTTGATCATATCTGGCTGGGTAACGGTTGCCGACCTCTCTTTAGCCGCGTTATATAGAGACGCCTATAAGCAGATGGGGCTGTATATACAGCTCATAGTGGCCTTTGCATCCATCCTGACGAGGGCTGAGAACTTTGCCAGCAAGAATAAGGTTGTACCATCCTTCTTTGATGGCATAGGCATAGGTACTGGCTTCTTTTTTGCGCTTATGGTTATAAGTTTCTTTAGGGAACTGCTTGGTAAGGGCACCCTGTGGGGGATTGACATTATACACGCCAAGCCCCTTTTGATTGCCCTGCTGCCAACTGGCGGTTTTTTTGCCACTGGCCTGCTTATGGGATTCTTCAACTGGATTGACATAAGATTTTACGGCGGCAAAGGAGCCGGTGGAGCATCGGGCCATTAAGCAGCTTACGCATGTTGACTTTTGAAACACAAAAAGCCCAAAATATTAGGAGGTATTAGTTAGGTTATGGATAAAGAGTTAGCAAAACTGTTTGAGATATTTATAGCGTCAGCCCTGATAAACAACTTTGTCTTTACTAGGTTCTTGGGGTTGTGTATATTCTTTGGGGTTACAAAGAAGGTAGAGACAGCGGTTGGCATGAGTATAACCTTCACTGCCGTTATGATGATTTCAGCAGCCTTGAGTTGGGTTGTGTTCAATGCTATAATGGTACCTTTGGATATCACCTTTTTAAAGATCATCATATTTATAGGTATAATCGCCTCCTTTGTGCAGGCCTCAGACACCATCATGAGGAAGGTCTCACCTGGGCTGTATTACAAGCTTGGTGTGTATCTGGCCCTGATATCTACCAACTGCATAATGTTGGCAGTGCCGCTTATAAATTCAGGTGAACACTATGGTTTTATTGAGAGTATTACGCTAGGGCTGGGTTCAGGGCTAGGTTTTGCCATGGCACTAATTATAATGGCCAGCATCCGTGAGAAACTTGAGCTTGCAGACGTGCCAGTACCGTTTCGAGGGCTGCCGATAGCCTTTGTTACAACTGGTCTCATAGCCCTTGCCTTTACAGGTTTTGCAGGCATAATAACGTCGTAGATTCTAACGCCCCTGACAGATAAGGGAAAGGTTTATTTAAAACAGAGGAAATAACGGAAATTATGATAATGATTAAAGATATAGCTGACATATTAGCAACATTCAATTTCTTTGATATCGTGCATTTTATTAAAGGCATCCCTATGCCTAGTGTTGGGGTAGGGGGTGGTATAGACGCCAGAGAGAGCGTGGATGTAGCCGCAACGCTTAAGTTTACCCTGCTGTTTTTAGGGGGCATAGGTGCACTGTTTGGTCTGGGTCTGGCCTTTGCAGCCAAGAAGTTTTCAGTGCAGATGGACCCCAAAGTAGAAGAGGTACGCGATGTCCTGGCTGGCGCTCAATGCGGGGCATGTGGCTTTGCCGGCTGCCAGCAGTATGCCGAGGCAGTTGTACAGAGGGAAGACGTATCCCCAAGCCTGTGTTCACCTGGCGGAGGAGGTGTGGCAGAGCAGGTAGCCCTCATTACCGGAAAGAAGTCAGTTGCCAGTGAGCCACAATACTCACGGATTATGTGCCAGGGCGACCGGGTGAAAACAATAAAAAGGTTTAACTATGAAGGCGTAAAGGAGTGCAGGGCTTCAGTGCTTGCAGGCGGCGGTGATAAGTCGTGTATTTATGGCTGCCTTGGGTATGGCACGTGTCAACGTGTGTGTCCATTTGATGCTATACACATGAATGAGTTCTCTCTGCCGGTAGTTGATATGAAGAGATGTACAGGGTGTAGGAAATGCGCTGAGGCCTGTCCTAAAAAGGTAATCGAGATACTGCCGTCATCAAAGGCTGTGCTGGTGGCATGTCACTCTAAAGACAGAGGGACGGATACCCGTAAGAACTGTCAAGTTGGCTGCATTGCCTGTGGCATGTGCGTAAAGGTCTGTCCGTATGAGGCTCCGAGTATTGCAAACAACGTATCAACCATAGATATAAACAAGTGCAGGGTTTGTGGCCTTTGTGCAACAAAGTGCCCTACAAAGGCGATCACCGACCTTCTTTTACCAAGGTCAAAGGCCTTTATCGTTCAAAGCAGGTGCATAGGCTGTAATATGTGCATGAAGGTATGTCCAGTTAATGCAGCATCCGGCGAGCTAAAGAAGGCGCACAGTATAGACAGCGCCTTATGTATAGGGTGTGGCATATGCACGAGTAAGTGCCCTGTACAGGCCATAGACGGTACGTTTAATGCCCCTGAGATATTTGCAAAGGCACTAGAAAAGGCGCAAAAAAAGGAGCTTGAGAAGGCCGCTGGGAAAAGCGTAGAAAAAGTAGATGCGACACAGGTTAATTAATACATATCAACGTTAATGCAACAATGGGTCAACCAAGGAGAGAGCTATGAACGAAGACTTCATGAAACAGATGATGGGATTATACAACAACCCTGTATTTAAGAATGCCTTTTTGGCTTTTTTCCTTAAGATGCAGGAGGAAGGGATAGAGTCAGCCAAGAAGTCATGGGATGTATCAATGTATCAGAACCTGGTGAAAGGTGGAGGTACGGATCTGTTTGAAAAACTGATCGATTTCTACTCAGAGTTGGGTTTTGTATCAAAAAAGAAACATGAGGCGGTTGTTAAAGAGAACGAGGAGCTTAAAAAGGAAAACACCATTCTTAAGCAACTAATACAGAACATGAATATCAAGGTGCTTGAAAACGGTAGTAAAGGTATGCAGGAGATATGGAAGGATACCATTGAAAAGCAGACGGATCTAAGCAAAGACATAGCAAAAAACTTCTTTGACTTGTTCAAGAGATAACATAGGGTTATGAAGAAATGGCCGCCTTAAGCGGCTGTAAAATGTATACTGAGGAGGATAGACAATGGATGAAAAGCCTTTTTTTGATACACTGATGCAAAAACAAAAAGAATTCATCGACTACTGGCTAAATACAACAAGTAATATGCAGAAGGGGTTTTTCACATATGGATTACACAAAGAGGGCTCAGCCGGGGCCGGCAGCGATATAATGAATCTGTATAATTCATGGTTAAAGACCGTGGGGTCATCATACGACGAACTTATGAAGATGTACCCTACAGGCACTGGTAAAGAGACTTTAGGAAAACTATTCAATAGCTTTGACTCCTACGTCAAGGTCTTTGAGGTATGGTCTCCCATATTAAAGGCGATGCAGGAGAACACCTTAAGCCCTGACAACTACAAGGATCTGTTTGACCCAGAAAAGTTCAAGGAGCTGACAGCTTCAATCTATGGCCTTATAGGCCCGGAAACTGCATCTGAGATCTTAAAACAGACCACAAATCTCATAGAGACATGGGGACACGCCTCAAATAATATGGTTCATCCCTGGGTCGAGGCTTTTCACAAGAACTTTGAAAAAGTAATGGATTCATCAGCAGCCGTAGACCCAAATGCCAGCATGAACATGTTTCATAACGTTTACGGGGCATTTGAGAAGACCTTCGGTAAGGCATTTAAGGCGCCCCAGGTTGGTAAAGACCGCGAGAAGCTGGAACTAATGCTCAAGACAATGGACCTGTACTCGGTATACACGGCAAAGTCGGCTGAGTTTCAACATAATATGATGCTTGCTGGCGAAAAGGCTATGAAGAAGGTGATCGACACCGTAGCCGAGAAGATCAAGGCTGGTGAAACAGTCAAGAGCTACAACGACTTCTACAAGATATGGTCAGAGATTAACGAAAACGAATACTTCTCTCTATTCAACACCGAGGAGTTTTCAAAGATCCAGGGACAGCTTCTAGACTCAGCTCTTGAGTTCAGGAAATACAACCACAAACTGATTGAACTGTACCTTGCAGACCTTCCCATCCCAACAAGAACAGAGATGGACGATGTCTACAAAACAATCTACGACCTAAAAAGAAAGGTCCGCTCCCTTGAGAAAAAGGCTGAAGCAAAGAATGAAAAGGAGGAAGCAATATGAAGACGCCTTTTTTGACTTTTGACACAAAAAATGTAGCAAAAGAAATGGTAGAGCTTACACAAAAGATGGTAAGAGGCTCTGAAACCCTAATGAGTATCGAGGATATCGACGTAGGTACCACACCCAAAGAACTCGTATACCAACAGGATAAGATGAAACTCTACCACTATAAGAACGAGGGCAGGGTAACGTGCGGTGTGCCGGTACTTATAGTGTACGCTCTTGTTAATAAAGAGTACATGCTCGACATCCAGCCAGATAGAAGCATCATCAGAAACCTGCTTAGCCACGGCCTAGACCTCTATATAATCGACTGGGGTTATCCAACCAGGGCAGATAAATATATCTCTCTTGATGACTACATCAACGTCTACCTTAATGACAGCGTCGACTTTATCAGACAGACCTCAAACAATGACAAGATCAACCTGATGGGAATATGTCAGGGCGGCACGTTTTCCACTATGTTTAGCGCCATATATCCAGAAAAAGTGAAAAATCTGGTCACTCTTGTTACTCCAATTGACTTCTCAGTCAAGAAAGGACTACTCTTTAACTGGTCACGCAACATCAACGCCGATACCCTAATTGACACATACGGAGTAGTTCCTGGTGACTTTCTCAATAGCGGCTTTCTCATGCTTATGCCCATCACCCTGAACGTGGGTAAGTACATAGGGATGCTCGATATAGTAGAAAACAAGGAAAAACTCCTCAACTTCCTGAGAATGGAGAAATGGATATTTGACAGCCCTGACCAGGCCGGTGAGTGCCTGCGGCAGTTTATAAAAGACATGTATCAGGAAAACAAACTCGTAAAAGGCACCCTAAAGATAGGGGAAAAAGACGTTAACCTGAAAAACGTGTCTATGCCGCTGTTAAACATCTACGCCAACGCCGATCACATCGTCCCGCCAGATGCCACAAAGCCATTAAACGACCTGGTAGGCAGCACAGACAAAGAACTCTATGAGTTTAAGGGCGGACACATTGGAGTCTTCGTAGGCGCTAAGTCACAAAAGGAATTGGCACCAGCAATATCGACATGGCTCCATAAGAGAGCTGGCAGTAACGGTCAAAGCTATTAACAACACTGATTAGAAGCACGCAAGTAATTTTTGCTACCGACATTTATCCTTGTCAGACCCCTCCCGTGGTGGGAGGGGTTATAAATCCAGACCCCATTACATTGGGGTAGGATATCATGTACATTACTAAGGACATACCCCCTTGACTCTATCAGCAAAACAAACATCACCGAAGACAGAGACTCATATATTGAGAGAGTATCTTGGGCAGACCCTTGCTGGCTACGAATATAGACCACAGCAGGAGAAGATGGCCCAAGCGGTGATGAATTCATTGCATAATAAGAAGAACCTGCTAATCGAGGCTGGCACCGGTGTAGGTAAGAGCCTTGCCTATTTAATATCGGTCAATCTGTGGTTATTAGAAGATAAAAACAGAAAGGTAGTGGTATCTACCCACACCAAAGCGCTTCAAAGACAGCTCTATGAAAAAGACCTGCCATTTCTAAAGAAAAACCTCTTCCACGATGTCACATATGCCCTGTGCCTGGGCAGTGAGAACTACCTGTGTATCAGGAGGTTAGAACAGGTAAGACATTCCGGTCTGTTTGAAGCCGATGAACAGAAGGCAATCTCAGATCTCCTGCATTGGCGTTATGGTGCGATAAAGGGTATAAGGGCTGAGATCGAGGTTGCCTCAAACGTGTGGAATAAGGTTGCCAGGGAGTCTGATCTGTGTTATGGCAAACAATGTAAATCATACAAAGAGTGTTTTTATCAAAAGGCCAAAGCCGTCGAACGTAAATCAAGTATACTTATTGTCAATCATCATTTATTCTTCGCTCATATTGCCTCTGAAGGCAATGTTTTGCCAAAGTTTGATGCGGTTATCTTTGACGAGGCTCACGAGTTAGAGGATGTAGCCTCAAGCTACCTAGGAATAGAGGTCTCTAACACTCGGACCAATCACTTATTTGACTCGATACTTACCGTGAAAGGCAAGGGGCTTTTAGCGAGATTAAAACCGGCTAACCAGGCTTTGTACGATGATATTGTCACCGCGTTAGATACTGCAAGGACTGGGTCTGAATACTTTTTCTTCAAGATTGCAGAGCTTCTAGGTAACGAACACACCATCAGGATCAGGCAACGGGGCTGTGTCAACGACTTTGCATCAGAGCATTTAGCGACCCTTCAAGACCTCCTAAACAACCTGGCCGAGGTCTCAAAAGAAGACAATGCTTATAATGAAATACTGGCGCTCGTTGCGCGTTTTGCATCCATAAGGCACTCTATCGAACTATTTCTCAATCATGGCGTTGTGGATGCCGTGTACCATGCCGAGCGATTCAAATCACGGGTAAAGATCATCGTAACACCGGTAAACATTGCACAAAGACTTAGGGACTCAATCTTCACCAAGATAGAGACATCCATACTCACCTCAGCAACCTTGTCGTTAGGAGGTGATTTCTCCTATATCAAAGACAGACTTTCACCGTGTCCATGCGACGAGCTGGTGCTTGACTCACCATTTGATTATAAGAAGCAGGCTCTCTTGTTCATACCCACCAATATGCCTGAACCAAGGGAACACACCTTCGTTGAAAGCATAACGAAAGCGGTTATTGACATCCTCAACATCACCAAGGGCAGGACGATGGCCCTATTTACAAGTTTCTCGCTCTTAAACGAGGTAGCCAACCGTGTCAATTCAGAGCTGACCGTGTTGAGGCAGGGAGAGATGGATAACTACAGACTCATAGAGAGTTTTAAGAGTACTGAAAATATGGTGCTTTTTGGCACTTACACGTTTTGGCAGGGCGTAGATTTCCCAGGCGATGAATTAAAATGTGTTATTATAACCAAGCTGCCCTTTGGAGTGCCTACAGATCCAGTGTTGGAAGGCAGGCTTGAGTATCTGACCAAGAGTGGGGGCGACCCGTTTAATGACTATCAGGTACCAAGGGCGGTGATAACCCTAAGGCAGGGGTTCGGTAGATTGATACGCACCAAAACAGATACAGGGGTCGTAGCTATCCTGGACTCCAGGCTCTTAAGAAAATCTTATGGAAGGGTTTTTCTCTCATCGCTTCCAAACGTTACTATAACCGATGATATCAAGGATGTTAAGAGATTTTATAGTTCGCTTTAAAATTCTTAAATGGAGACGGAGGACAAGCGTAACATCCGTTTAAGCACTTTTCTGCCATGGAGTAGGAACTCGTTGGTGGCTGGTTCTTTGTAGTCTGGATACGTAAACAGATGCGGCATAAAACTGTCTTTGTAGTATATTAGCGTAATCTCTGCGTAGATGCCATCTCTAAGATAAATCCTGTGGGCATAGTTCTTGGTTGATACCAAAACAACCTTTGCTAACGTAATATAACCAGGGTCTATATTAACCCGTCGCCTGCCATGCACTGAAAGACGACCTTCCATCCCATTTGTCTTATGTTTGACGTCAGCAATAGTCTGTGTGTCAAATAAACCATCGATTGTTATATAACGCCTGTAAATGGGTTGCCCTATCTCATCTTTGTAGTACTGATAGTATCCCCAATCAAACTGAGCCGACTCCTGACCAACTGCCCCAAAGTTCTCAACTACTATTGTCTTTGCATCATTGTAGGCCGTTGCGTCAGAGTACAGCAGTCCGCAAAACAAGACCGCATCTTCTCCCTTATTGCCTGCAATCCCCATCCTCTGCCTGAAGACTACTCTGGTTTAACGCTTTAGAAGGTCACTTATCATGTTCTTAGCTAACTTCGAGTCCCATTCGACTGGACCAAGTATCCGTTTAACCAAGATCCCATTCTTGTCTATAAGGAAGGTTTCTGGTACCCCCGTTAGGCCATAGGCCCTGGCGCTCTTGTGATCAGCATCCTGTAGGACAGGGAAGTCATAGTTACTGCCTTTCATAAACTTATTGGCATTTTTCAAGGAATCTCGAAACAATACAGTTACGACCTTAAAATCTGGATTTCCCTTCTGCTCGTTATAGAGCTTCTGAAGCGATGGGATTTCCTCTATGCAGGAGCCACACCAGGTTGCCCAAAAGTTAAGTAACACGACCTTCCCCTTTATGGCGTCAAGGGTCAACGTATTACCCTTATCATCCGTCAGAGTAAAGGCCGGGGCATTGAGACCTTCTACGGCATGAGGGGGCTGTTTATCGCCCCCCCCCTTATTGACCAGATTCTGTATTACAACAGTGGCCAATATCAACATTATAATAAGTATCGTTGCCTTCATTATTCTACTGCCTGATAAGTGTCAAAGACGCCAGCCGATACGTAGTCTTCTGTATCTTCTGATTCCTTGAAGACGAGTGCGTTATCCACTAACGTAACACTTATTCTATGTACACCCTTAAACCGTCCCTTTAGTAGTTCCTCTGAGAGTTGATCCTCTACCTCTTTCTGTATGGCGCGCCTCATTGGTCTGGCGCCATAGGCCGGTTGATAGTACTTTGTGATCAACCACTCCTTGACCTCGCTATCAAGCTCTATTAATATGTCCTGTTCGAGAAGCTGCTTGTTTGTCTCTTCCACTAAGAGGTCTATGATGCTGTAAAGCTCTTCCTTGCCTAGTGGATGGAAAACTACAATGTCGTCTATGCGATTGAGAAATTCAGGATTGAATGTCTTTTTAAGTTCGTCAAGGACGTTACTCTTTATCTTTGAATACATGTCTGCTGTATCCTTGGTATGAAAGCCGAGGGGTGTGGCCTTTTCTATAATCCTTGCACCAAGGTTAGAGGTCATTATTATCACGGTGTTTTTGAAGTCTATCTTACGACCAAAGCTGTCCGTAAGCGTCCCCTCATCCAATATCTGTAAGAGGATGTTAAAAACATCTGGATGTGCCTTTTCTATCTCGTCAAACAGTACGACTGCGTAAGGCTTCTTCCTAATTTTCTCCGTCAACTGACCGCCATCATCATAACCAATGTATCCAGGAGGCGCACCGGTCAACTTGGAGACGTTAAACCGCTCCATATACTCGGACATGTCTATCTTGATCAGGGACTTCTCATCAGAAAAGAGGAAGCTTGCCAGCGCCTTGGCCAACTCTGTCTTACCCACACCAGTTGGTCCTAAGAAAAAGAAAGAACCGTTGGGTTTATTTCTGCTTTTGATACCAGCGCGGGAGCGCTTAATAGCCCTGCTTACACTATTTATGGCCTCCTCCTGCCCAATGATCCTTCTGTGGAGCTCTTCCTCCATATGCAGTAGCCGCTCCGTCTCTTTCTCCTCTAGCTTGTACAACGGGATGCCTGTCATCTTTGATATCGTATAGGTTATATCGTCCTCGATGACTACAGGGACGTCCTTATTGAGATTCTCCTGCCACTTATGTTGGATTACGTCAAAGAGTCTCTTTAGTTTTTCTTCCTCGCCTCTGATAGATGCAGCCTTTTCAATGTCGTTAAGACGGATGTAGAGGGTTTTTTCCTTGTACAACCTCGACAGATCTCTCTCAATGTCCTTTAGTTCCGTAGGTGGGGTAAACCTTTTAAGTTTAATCCTCGAACCGGTCTCATCAATAACGTCAATGGCCTTATCAGGGAGGTTTCTGTCAGAGATGTACCGGTCAGACAGACGGGCGGCAGACTCCATAGCCTCGTTGGTTATCTTAATGCCGTGATGTGACTCGTACCCGCCTCTTAGACCGTTGAGTATCCTTACTGTATCCTCAACGCTTGGTGGCTGCACGTACACTGGTTGAAATCTTCTTTCGAGGGCGCCATCCTTCTCTATATACTTCCTGTATTCGGTTACCGTTGTAGCTCCGATACACTGTATCTCACCGCGAGACAGCGCCGGTTTGAGCATACTTGAGGCATCAACGGATCCCTCTGCTGCTCCGGCGCCGATGAGAGTGTGCAGCTCGTCAATGAAAAGAATGACGTTGCTGGACTGTTTTATCTCTTTCATTATGACCTTTAAGCGCTCTTCAAACTGTCCTCTGTATTTAGTTCCTGCTATGAGGGCGCCAAGGTCAAGGGCTATAATTCTTTTTCCAATAAGGCTCTCTGGTACGTCGCTGCTGTTTATCTTTTGAGCGAGCCCCTCGACTATAGCAGTTTTTCCAACGCCAGGCTCACCGATTACGGCAGGGTTGTTCTTTATCCTGCGGCCTAATATCTGGAGTATCCTTTCTATTTCGTCCTCTCGGCCGATAACCGGGTCCAAGAGTCCTTCGTGTGCCATTGACGTCAGGTCTCTGCCAAATTCGTTTAGGGCGGGTGTTGAGGTCTTCTTTGCCTTTGTAAAGGCCTGCGACCGCATGGAGAGATTTATCGTCAACTGCCTTGCCCCTAAAAGATTTGCTCCAAGGTTTCGTAAGATCTTTCCCCCGATCCCCTCGTCTTCTCGAATCAGTCCTAGCAACAGGTGTTCACTGCCTATATAATTGTGTCCTAATAGACGTGCCTCCTCTACCGACAGTTCCAGAACCTTCTTTGCCCTGGGTGTAAAAGGGACCTCCCCAAACGTAAGCAGATTACTTCCAGCTGGAAGGTTTCTCTCTACCTCGAGTCTAATATCCTCGATAGACAGCCCCATTTTTCTCAATATAGTAACAGGTAAACCATCCTTATCTCTCAGCAGCGCCAAAAGTAAATGCTCAGTGCCTAGATAGTCATTCTGCCTGTTTTCAGCCTCTTCCTTAGCGTATATGATAATCTTCCTGCCTCTCTCAGTAAACTTTTCAAACATCACATTACCTCAACATTACTTTTTTACACGGGTTAGCCTTCTGCCTTTTTTCAATTCTCCTCATATATAATAACTTAATATAAAATAATTAGTCTGTAATGTCAATATCTATTACATGTCAATCGTATTAGAAAAAACTGTCGGCAGTCGTTAATTGAGGGATTGTCTGAACTTAGGATTACACGGATTAAAGGACTTACAGGAAAAAGATTTTAGTATCCTCTTTAAAAAACATGGTAAAAACTTTATGGATTCCCACTTACGCGGGAATGACAGCAAATGGCGCATACAGCCCCTCTATGTCATTCCTGCTAAAACAGGCATCCAGAAAGTGCAAAACTATAGCATGAAATATAAAGAAGATACAGATTTTAATTAATTATGATAATCCCTTAATCTGTTAAATCGTGGTTCAGACAAATTTTATTGCAATCATACGGAATATGGCATTGTCAAGTTATGGTAATAGTTGGGTGCATAAGGATTTCGTGGGAAATCATGCCATTCCTGCGAAAGCAGGAATCTATTAGCTTATGGATTGCCGTGTCAAGCACGGCAATAACAAAACACCCCATAACTTTCTTATGCACCCTAATAGTTCAGTATACGATTGAAACAAAGTGTATAAGCATGTGATATAGTGGGGTCAAGGGGACTGGTCCCCTTGCAGAGGGGGCTTAGGGGAGACAGAGTCTCCCCTTTTAATACATACGGGTGAACTATTACAAGTTATGTTAATGTGATTACACCGATATCAAAGTTGCCTTATTGCGACTGTTCACTTTCCTTTTGGTCCCATATAGTCTTATGTTTTCTGATTTCAGCCTCAGCCATAAAAAAGCATTCGACGAGGTGTGGATCAAAATGGTTACCTGCGCCTTTTCTAATTTCGTCAAGGGCCTTTTCAATAGGCCATGCCTCCTTGTACGGACGGCTCATGGTAAGGGCGTCAAAGACATCGGCAATGGCCACAATTCTGGCGCATTCTGGGATTTCATCCCCTCTTAAACATTTTGGATAACCTGTCCCGTTGTACTTCTCATGGTGATAGTACGCTATGTCAGCTGCCATTTTAAATAGTGGAGTATCGCTCTTTGATAAAATCTTGTAACCTATCTCAGAGTGAGTCATAATAACCTCCCACTCATGAGGCTCTAATTTGGCTGGCTTTTTCAAGATGCTACTTGGGATACCGATCTTTCCAACGTCATGCATTGGCGCTGTGAGCTCAAGTAATGCAATTTGATCAACTTGCATATTTGCCGCCTGCGCTATTGCGACAGAGTAAGTGGCTATTCTCCATATATGAATACCCGTATCAGTGTCGTTGTAATGGCCGGCCTCGCCAAGCATAAAGATTGCGGACCTCTGGCTCTGTTGCAGTTCTTGCGTGCGTTGAATAACAGTCTCCTCACACGTCCGTTTCTGATCGTATAGGGCCAGGTGTGTGGCAACCCTCGCTTTAACGATTGGCGGGGACACTGGCTTGGTGATATAATCAACGGCGCCGACCTCAAATCCAAGATTCTCATCCTCTACGTCTGCCATAGCCGTTACAAAGATAACAGGGATCTTGGCAGTCAAAGGGTTAGCCTTGAGTCTCCGGCATGTCTCGTAGCCATCCATTACAGGCATCAAGACGTCAAGAAGGATCAGATCCGGATTAACCTCCCAGGCCACATTCAATGCGCCAACTCCATCTGTAGCAAAGGACAGCGTGTACTTATCCTTCAATATCTGCCTCATAAGTTGTCTATTGCTAGGTTCGTCATCAACAATCAGAACCTTATATCTCATATTCATCAGTATATCCATCCCACTATAAACATCTGTCACCTGGTCTTACAAGTGGCAGCTCGATAACAAACTCGGCACCATCTAAGGTGTTAAAAACAGATATCCTGCCTTCCATCTTGCCTTCGATAATAGCCTTTGACATGTAGAGGCCAATACCAGTTCCACCCTCTCCCTTGCTAGTAACATATGGCTGGAAAAGTTTCTCAAACACAGACTCATCAATTCCCCCGCCATTGTCTCTCCAGTGTACAACAACCATGTCCTTGACCTCCTCAATAGCAATCTCAATAAACCCTTCACCTTTGAATTCGCCTTTCTTTATACGTGTCTTGACGGCATCTCGACTGTTGTTTATCAGGTTTAGGATTACCTGCTTAAATTCGTTGACATATCCTGCCGAATACAGTTTTAAGGTTCTATCTGTGTTGAATCGGATGTTGACGTTATCCTTTTTCAGTTGATCAGAAAAGAGGTTGACCACCTCGTAGAACGCCTCCGTTACGTTGAAGGTCATCTTCTGGGCGGAGGGTTTCAAGAAGTTTTGAAAATCTTGAACCGTATGCGACATGAGTTTAATAAGATCCATACTCTGTGTAACTGATTGCTCAAGGTACTTCTTATCCAGTTCACCTACATCAAAGGCATCCTTTATGTCCTGTACGATGAGGCCAAGGGCATTTAACGGCTGTTTCCACTGATGAGCAATGGATGCAATCATCTCTCCCATAGCAGCCATCTTAGACTGCTGTATCAGCATCTGTTCCTCGATACGGCGCTTGTTAAGCTCCTCCTGCACCCTCTTCTCCAGGGACCTTTGCAGGTTATATAGTCTTAAATGCGTCTGAACTCGAGCTATGACCTCCTCCCTTTGAAACGGTTTACATATGTAGTCGATCCCGCCGCTGTTAAAAGCGTTGACTTTTTCAGCGATCTCAGTCAAGGCGCTAATAAAAATAACAGGGATATCTGCCGTTTCAGGGGTGGCCTTTAAACGGCGACAGGCCTCTATGCCATCCATCTCAGGCATCATAATATCAAGAAGGATAAGATCAGGTCTAACTCTCTGTGCCGCCTCAAGGGCGCTTACACCATCTGTGGCAAATGATAAATTATACTTATCCATCAATATCAGCCTTAACAGCTTTCTATTATAAGGCTCGTCGTCAACTATTAACACGCTCCACCGAACTTCTTCCATGATTACCTCTCCAGGTCTATTCCTAGCGTCTTAGCAAATATTATAGCTTTACACCTAGCCTCAATAAAGTCTAACTCTTCTATGGATTTCTTGATTGGTATGAGCTGTTCATTGCTGATGTAATTATCTAACTCATGGTTCAGCGGTTCAATCTCATCCGGGTTGTATCTTTGAAAAGACTGCATCATCATTGTAAGAACATCTCGTATCTTCGACATGTTTAACTCTTTATCTATTGGTGGTTTTTCGATTGTCTTCATATACAAGTTATCATTATAGTCAGTGAAGGATGTATCATATTTATCCGGTACAGCAGCATTAATTGTAAAGCTAAATGTGCTCCCTTTGCCAAGTTCGCTTTCTACCCAAATCCTGCCTCTCATGAGATTTACTAACTTCATGCTTATAGTAAGTCCAAGGCCAGTTCCACCGTATTTTCTGGTTGTGGAGCTATCGGCCTGGCAAAAGCTCTGGAATATCTTTTCTCTATTATCGGGTGAAATCCCAACCCCTGTGTCCTTCACCGAAAAAAGAAGATATGGTGATTCGTTTTGGATGTGTTCATCTGTTTTTTTAACTTCAAGCACTATCTCACCCTTTTTCGTAAATTTCATTGCATTACCCAATAAATTGATAAGTATTTGTCTCAGTCTAGTTGGGTCGCCTTCTAACACACTTGGAATATCTTCAGAGACACGGTAATTAAGACTAAGTCCCTTCTGTGTGGCCTTGAGCATAAACATGTCTATAGATGATTTTACTACATCTGTTATCTTAAATGGAACACTTTCTATTTCCAATCTACCTGCTTCAATCTTGGAGATATCCAATATTTCACCAATTACTTCTAATAAGCAGGGCGCATAAGAAATTCATACCAATACTGGTATGAACGCAACTTGGTATCACACCTCAAGGTCTATCCCAAACGTATTAGCAAGTATAATAGTTTGACGTTTCGCCTCTACGAAGTCTAACTCTTCCATGTATTTCTTGATTGGTCTGATCTGTTCACTGGTGATATGTTTATCTAATTCCAGGATCAGCGGCTCAACCTCATCAGGATTGTATCGTTGAAAGGACTCCATCATCTTAACAACAATATCTCGTATTGCCGGTATGTCCAATTCACCTTTAGGCTGTTGTTCGACTTCTTCCTGTATCTCTATAGTATTTCGTATTGAATCAGTGACCATTTTTAACTCGACTCCGAGATTTTCTAGGAGCGTCCTAACTTTTTCGATATTTCCCTCTTTTAGTGAGCGTTCAACCTCAGTGGATACCTCAAACACGCCTATTATCGACAAATTCCCAGACAATCCTTTAAGTGAATGTATTATCCTGTAGGCATTTTCTGTATCGTTGTCTACTAAAAGCGAAGAAATATTATCGGCTGTGCCGCCATACTTACGTGAAAAGTCTAATAGGGCGCTTATGTATGCCATAGTATCTTTCCATGTATTAATGCCTCTTTTAACGTCTACGCCTTTAATCGCAGGCATATCAGCAGTTGGTGCAGCATTTTTTTCAAGTGAGCTGGTATCGACGCTGTGTCCGAGGCCCTTTGGAACAAGCTGCTCGATCTCATCGAAGAGTTTATCGAATTCCACTGGCTTACCTGCAATGGCGTCAAACCCCCTACGGGTATACATCTCTTTTTCTTCACTTGTGACGCTGGCGGTTAAGGCTATAATCGGGATATGTTCATTATAAACTGGCTCCAGCTCACGGATACGCTGTGTGGCCTCTATGCCGTCCATCCCAGGCATCTGTATATCCATAAGGATAAGGTCAACAGCCTCACCCTTAAAACGCTCAACAGCTTCAACACCATTTTTAGCCACTATTACAGTATGCCCTTGCTGCTCCAGGCGTGTCTTCAACAAAATGATATTCTCATCAATGTCTTCTGCGAGCAGTATCCGAAAGACACGGTGTGGTCTTGAGAAAAACGGTTGTTCGTATTTAGCATCTATACCTGCAAGAACCAATTCAGATCCGTTGTTAGTTTTTTTCATCTTTACGGTAAAGTGGAAAACGCTCCCTTTACCTACCTCACTATCTAACCAGATGTCGCCCCCCATCAATTCAACTAGCTGTTTGGATATAGTCGTGCCAAGACCTGTCCCCCCAAATCGCCGCGTCATTGAGCCATCAGCCTGTGTAAATGAATCGAAGATACTGTCTATTCTGTCAAGAGGTATGCCTATTCCCGTATCGGATATGATAAAATGTACGGTGTCTTCTGTGTCAAATGGTCTTACGTCTATGCCGATGCTCCCTCTTTCTGTAAATTTTATGGCGTTACCTACAAGGTTTATTATTATCTGTCTTAGGCGTAACGGGTCTCCAATAAAGTTACCCTGCATAGTTGGGTCGATGTTATATGTTAGAATAAGGTTTTTTTCACTTACCTTAACGGCAAACGTCTGATAAACGTTTTGGATAAGTTCATTGAGGTTAAACGACTTTAGTTCCAGTTCCATCTTACCGCTTTCCATCTTGCTGACATCCAGGATATCGTTTATGAGGCTCAGCAACGCCTTTGCCGAATTCCTTGAAATGGTAATATACTGTCTGTTTATCGTTGATATACTGTAATCGTCAAGTACCAGGTCCAAGAAACCGAGGATTGAGTTCATTGGGGTTCTGATCTCATGGCTCATATTGGCTAAGAAGGCGGACTTGGTTTTAGTAGAGGCCTCGGCTGCCTCCTTGGCTGCAGCCAGCTCTGCGGTGCGCTCCTTAACTCGTAACTCTAAATTTTCATAGGCATTTTGGAGTTCAACCTCCGCCCTATTACGTTCAACTATCTCTTGTTGCAGTTGTTTATAATTCATTTCAAGTCTAACATTAGCAGATAAAAGCTGCTCCGTTCTTCTATCAAACAGATCGGCCAAACGTTCTAACTCATCTTCAGTCCCCAGCGGGCTGCAATTAACACCTTCATCCCGTGAGGCCATCTCAACCCTTGAGCACAATGTTAAGATAGGTGAAGATACGCTATTACCGATCCTGATGGCAATAAATACAGCGGCTATGATAAAAAATGCACCAATGAAAGCAAGCTCAGCGATAGCATTATAGATAACCCCCCTGTACTGCGATTTTAGAGACCCAAGTATAACGGATATTTTTAGTTTGTGAAGGATAGGATGATTCTTGGTTGCAAGTTGTTTGATAACGATATATGAACTGTCTCTATCAAAGTTCTTGTCTGTAACCATGAAGTTGTCAGCATACAGTCTATAAAAAAAAGCCTCATCAGGAAGGATTTTATAAAATATGCTTGTTAAGTCAAATTCGACTATAACGGCTCCCTGTGGAGTATTATAATATTCTATGGGTACAATATAGACAAGATTTCTATTGTCTGAGATATAGAACCTTGGCTCACCGGTGGCCAGGGCCATACGAAGGTATCTTGTCTTTGAATAGTCAGGGGGATTGGTCAGATTAAAGTACATAACGGTTTCATCAAAACGCACGATAGTTACCGCTGAGATATCCTTTTTGACGAAGCTATCTATTAACTTTGGAAGATATGATGCCCTTCCCTGTGGGTCGACCAGGGCATTGACTACAAAGGGATTCTTGCTGAAGTTTGTAGTAATGTCAAAGAGATAAGATAAGCGCTGTTCAAGGTTGCTTATACAATGTTCGTTATAGACCTTGAGTTCCTTGTTTAACTCAACTGTTAAGGTCTTTTCTAACAGGACGGCAACTGTGATTATTATAGAGATTAGGATTACTAGTATTAAGGTTATGTAATGAAATAATATCCTTTGTCTGAGCCTTTTCTTAGGAGGATTAACTGTCACTTTACACCTTTATTGATTGGAACTATGGTTCCATTGCTGTCATATCTAGCCATAAAATAATCATTGACATTAAGTGCATCATGCCTTGTCTGCGTAAAAGGAGGTGAGTATCGCTTTATCAGGCCATCGTGATAATCAATATTTTCAAGGGCTTGCCGTATAAGAGGTCGATCAAGTACTCCAGCCTTATTGATTGCAATTGCCAACAGGTGGACAAGGTCATAGGCCTGAGCTGTAGCACTAGGGACAGATATCTCCCGAGCTGACTTGACATGATAAGCGTCCATATATTGCTTAATTACGCGTTTAGTCTTTTCATCTTTAGTATCTAAAAAAGTAAAAGTCTGAATGAAACTCAAATCTATATTTTCAAGTTCCCTTTTTACGTCTTGCCAGAAGTACCCTCCGGTAATAGACCAGTGGGATAAGACTGGTATCTTCTGTTGTCGTAATGTCAAGGTTTTAATGGTTATTATACCCTCTGGACTTGTTGCAATGAGCAATATAATCTCAGCTCCAGAATTCTCAATCCTGGTAATCTGTTGTACCATATTTTCCTCACCATAATTAAACCACTCAACTGCGTATGGTTTAAAACCTTTTTCACTTATGAACTTCATCATAATCTCATTATTCTCTCTGCCCCAAAGACTATTTACAATCAAAAAGGCTAATTTACGAGATGATTTCATTGCTTGGCGTATAATAAAAGGCGCTGCCTCAGTATCGTTGATAGAGATCCTGAACACATAATTGGGATTGTATGGATTCTTTACAATCTTGTCAGCAGCAGCCCAGGGGATGAGATATATAATCTTATCTCTATGTATCTTCTCCAGATCGGACAGTATTACTGAGCTATGAAGACCTCCCATAATAGCAACCAAGTTCCGCATCTTGCTGAATTGTTCTACGTTGTTCAGACTACGTGCAGGGATCCCTGCGTGATCCATCACAACGATGGATAACTTCTTGCCAAACACTCCCCCCTGCTTATTAATCTCATTTACGGCAAGTTCCATCCCTCTCTTTATGGCCATACCTGACAGGGCTGAACCAAGACTTACATCAGCGTTTAGACCAATTATGATATCGTCCTCTTCTTTATAGTGATACTTCTTTTTTAGAAAGTCCACCGTTAAGTCTATGACGTCATCCCCTATTATTGTTCTGTACTTATCGGTGATATGTCTGGTTGCCTCATGGAAGTCGTAGATCTGTTTTTCATTGAGGGCGGTTATGCTAACGCCAGCCTCGCTAATTGTCTTCATATACCTCACCTCATCTTTGGCTATCTGCTGTCTCTCAAACGCAGTCAACTCTCTAGCTGTAGAGATTAGAATTTGCACAATGTCATAGGGGAGAGAGTCGAGCGTTTTCTTGCTAAAGCAAAACACATAGGCCAGATAGGCATGGTTGCTGATTATTAAGTGAGATTGAACCTCGTAAAACTTAAGACTGTATATGGGGGCAATGGGATTCTCCTGTGCATCAACCACCCTGTCCTTTAGCGCCCTGTAGGTTTGATGAAAATCTATAGGGATTGGGTTTGCCCCAAAGGCAAAAAACTGATCCATAATCAGATTGCTCTTCATAATGCGAACGTTCATACCACTGAAATCCTTTGGGGAGTAAATAGCCTTATTGGCAGTAAACTGTTTAAAACCATTTCCCCAGAAGGCAGCACCAACAAGTCCATGTTCTTTGAGCCTTTCCAGAAGCAGGCTGCCTGGTTTGCCGTCTAACATCTCATAGGCGTCCTCTATTTTTGGAAACAGGAATGGGATATCTGAGTACTGCAAAGCCGGCAGTATTATGCTTAGTTTTGCGGTTGGTGACAGCAGGATATCTAATTGTCCATCTATGGCCATTTCGATCATCTGGTGATCGTTTGCCAACTGCTGTGACGGGTGGATAGTAATCTTCACCCTATTCTTTGTTCTTTCACTTACAGTATCGGCATACTTCTGCGCTGCAACGTGCATGGCGCTGTCAGCAGGCATGTTGTGGCCAAAGCTCAACTCATAGACCTTCTCATCTGTATGTCTGGAGTTGGCAGTCTTAGAGCTGTACCAGCCAAGGAGGTAGAAGAGAAAAAGCCCCGTTATCACTGACACAACGACGATAGCAATAAACAGCCTCTTTGAGTTAGTCCTGTTCATAAGGCGGATTTATTCTGACTGACATTAACCACACTATTGGAGTATATTTGCTTGTCCGCTTTGCCGTTCATTGTCAGGACTACCCAAATTTTTTAAGGGGTTAAAACTTCTATCTCCTCGAATTTGGAGAAGTGATTTTTATCATAGATATAGATGTTGGTATCCAAGAGATAAATCTTTTTATAGGTATCATAAATATCTCCCCTGGTAATACTTCCCTGTACGTATATATGGAAGGCGCCAAAACACATACTATTTTCATGTTCTTGTTTAACTCCCTCCGATTTTGAAGCAACGGCTCTTTGCTTAAATAGATCAACCAGTTCCTCTATTACCTTAGTCTCTTCATAAGATAACCCGCTAACATCAATTATATACGTTTTTCTTGTCTCCATGTTCTTCAACGATAATGGATAGCCTTCTTTCTCTCTTTCTATAGGCTGATTTTCTTTATAACGTCGTAAACATCAGTTGGCCGTATAATCGCTCCGCCTGCTCTGCCGTAGAAAAGGACGTCTGTCTTACCGTTTACGGCCAGCCTTACGTCTTCAACCATCTGGCCGGTGTTAAGCTCAACTGTCAGAAGTTTCACATCCTCGTTAGCCAAACTGTTTAACTCCTTTTCAGGAAATGGAAAGAGTGTTACCGGTCTGAATAATCCTACCTTTAATCCCTCCTTGCGGTGGGTTTTTATAGCCGAGAGGGCTATTCTAGCAGCACTTCCAAAGGCTACCACTATGATGCGAGCATCTTGTACGTCAATTGCCTCGTATCTCACCTCGGAGGTCTTCATCCTGTCGTATTTAGCCAATAGGACGTTGTTCTGCCCCTCCAGCTCGCCCTCACCCATGTAAAGGGTCTTTATTATATTAGGCGCTCTGTTGCGACAGCCAGAAAGTGCCCAGTCTTTTGGGGGCAGGTCTGGTTTTACGTACGGTGTTGGATAAAAAGGCTCCATCGTCTGTCCTAATATCGCATCAGCTAAGATCAACACTGGGTTTCTATACATGTCGGCCCTATCAAATGCAGAGAAAGTAAGGTCCCACATCTCCTGAACGTTGTATGGTGCATACACTAGCAGCCTGTAATCGCCGTGTCCGCCGCCCTTAACCGACTGGAAATAGTCCGACTGTGATGCAGAGATGTTGCCCAACCCCGGTCCGCCCCTCTGCATGTTTACAATAACTGCTGGCAGTTCAGCCCCCGCCAAGAAGGATATCCCCTCCTGTTTGAGGCTTATCCCCGGTGAGCTTGATGACGTCATGGAACGCACACCGGCTGCGGCAGCCCCATAGACCATGTTGATGGCAGCTATCTCACTCTCTGCCTGTATGAACACACCCCCTACCTCCGGCAGTCTCTTAGACAGATACTCAGGGATCTCGTTCTGTGGTGTTATAGGGTAACCGGCATAAAAACGGCACTGAGCATTCACTGCCGCCTCAGCTATAGCCTCGTTGCCCTTCATTAATATACGCTTATTTAACATTTTATGTTTAGGACATCACATCCTGCAAACTTTTACAATTAACTAACCTGAGACAAACGCCATCGTATAGTATTCCGAATCCCTTCTTCAAGCATAACCCTGGCCTCAACGCCTAGGACGGTCTTTGACTTATCTACCAACAGGCAGCTCTTTTTAAGGTCACCGGCTCTGGCAGGTCTACTAATGGGGATACCTAAGCGTTCATCCAGGTCGGGTTTATACAACTTTAACATATCATATATTACGTCAAACAACTCCCTGGTATGAGTCTCCTTACCTGTGCCTATGTTTACGGCCTCACCACTGCCCCTATCGATGGCCGCAAGGTTGGCCGCCACGACGTCGGAGACATTGCAGTAGTCGCGAATCATACCCATTGGTTCATCCTGATAGTGATACAAAACGCACTCCTGGCCGCTCAAGAGTCTATCCATAAATATCGCAACCACACCGGCCTCTCCATGAGGTATCTGTCTTGGCCCATAGACGTTGGCATATCTTAAGACGGTATAGTCTAATGCGTATTGATGTCTATAAAAGTACAGGTATTGCTCCGACACCGCCTTTGTTACCGCATAGGGCGATAGCGGCTGCGGGTGGCAGGACTCCGAGGTTGGGTACTCGGTAGCCTCTCCGTAGATAGCGCCTTAGGAGGATATAAAAATAACCTTCCGTACCTCTGTCCGTCTTGCCGCCTCAAGTAGATTGATAAGCCCCAATACGTTGACATCTGCGTCATAGCCTGGGTCATCCACAGAGGCAGGTACCGACATCTGGGCTGCGTGGAGGTTTATTATGTCAAACATCTCTTTTTGAAAGACCTTTAGCACCTCTCTACTGCGGATATCCATAAGATAGAAACGAGCTTTTGGGTTGACGTTCTCCCACTTACCACCTGAGAGGTTGTCCATGACGACAACGTCATACCCCGCCTCTACGTAGGCATCAACCACGTTTGAACCTATAAAACCGGCCCCGCCCGTAACTAATATCTTCATACTACACTGATTAATAATGAATTGAAGCTAACTTTTTTGTCAAGTAACCAAAGCATTGATAAGTACCTGCTCATAATTAATTATATACAAAAAAGGGAGGGCTTTGCCTCTGCCGCAGGGGTTCGCAACCCCCTCCCTCAGACCCACCCACAAGGGGACCAGCCCCCTTGACCCCATTATACAAAGATCATCCCCATGAATCTCTTAAGTACCCACAGCAATCAGCTTTATTATAAACTCCGTTCCCTCTTCTATGTTTCTGGTTAGCAACTTGCCGCCCATGTTTTTTTCTATTATTGTTTTTGAGATAAATAGGCCAAGACCGGTACCTTGTTCTTTAAATTTAGTTGAAAAATATGGTTCAAAGATTTTATCTCGTATATCTTCAGGTATTCCACCACCATTATCAGTTATCGAAATAATTATTTCACCATTACTTTCCGAGAATATCATATTGATTTTCCCTGTAAAGTCAGAACTGCTTTTAATCCGTTTATATAATATGGCATCCCTAGAATTATTCATTAAGTTAAGGATCACCTGTTTAAATTCATTTGGATAACCTATAGTTATTGGTGTTAGTTCAGTGTTGGTAGTCTCAAGGCTTATTTCTAAATCGTTTTTCTTATATGAACTGCCAAGCATGTATAGCAGCTCTTCAATTGCGGTTATTACGTTAAAATTGATCTTTTCTTTAATTGGTAACAAGAAGTTTCTAAAATCATCAATGGTTCGTATCATAAAATTGACTTGTTCACGTGTGGTACTAACTGTTTTATCAATATACTCTTTATCAAGCTCTCCATATTCATAGGCATCCTTAATGTCATAGATGTTTAGGGATAAAGCATTCAATGGTTGTTTCCACTGATGAACTATCATACCGATCATTTCACCTATTGTTGCCATCTTAGATTGTTGAATCAGTAGTTGTTCATTCTGTTGTCTCAACTTTATTTCACAATCAACAGTCTGTTCTAAATCCTTGGTTAGAGATTGCAGTTGCTTTGTTTTGCTCTGCAAGTCCTCCTCCGCCTGCTCACGATACGTTGTGAATTTATAAGATAAGTACATGAATACAAAAGTACCGATGATGAAGATAACTACCAGAGTTGACGTTATAGTAAGTTCATGCTTCCAGTCCCTAAGATAATCATTAGCAGCTATTCCTACAACGACATAAAGGGGATAGTTAGTTATCTTTCGATAAGAAACATATTTTGCCATGTTATCAAAACTCGTTGGTGTAAAAAACGTACCAAACGTCTGCCCTGCCTCATAACGTCTTCTAAGTTCTGGAGATATATTCTTATTGCCGATATCGCTTCCAACAATCTTGGGTTGAGGATATCGGGTGATTATTGCCATCTCCCAATTACGCAAGCTAATCCCCCCGTTAGGTCCTACATCAATAGAAGAAAATATCTTAGTAATGTGCTCTAATGCAATGTTAGCATAAACAATACCAGCAAAAGAGCCGTCCGAGTAATCGATCCGTCTGGCAAGTGCAACAACCCATTTCTTGCTGATGCGTGCAAAGACAGGCTTTGATATTACCAACTTGAACGCTGTATCACTGTAGGCTCCAATAAAGAAATCCCGGTCCGAAAGATTTACCTTGGAGCCTTGTGGCACGCCAAGGCCATACCTTACAGTTCCCTGCGCATCGGTTATCCTCAGGCTTTCAAGTGTGGGCAAACGTCTCTGATGCTCCGCAAGGAGTGAAGTTAAACTATTGCCGTCAATGTTACCAGTATCATTCATTTTTTTTACCTCATCGGCGATGTCTACCAAGATCATATCTATTTTATCTATAAATCCACCTACGTATTGTTCAAGCACCTGAGATAGGTTTTGAGATGTGACGGCAGCCCTTTGCTCTGCTTGATGTCTGCTGTTACGCAGATATCCAACACTCAGAACTATGACAAAGAGGTCGATCAGCAATATGCCTATTGCTAGCATCTTGAAGAAGATGGATAGAGATGCTGTGTTTTTGTCTTTAATCAAAACGAGTTCTGCTCATTTATTGCTAATCTCAATTGTAAACACAGCGCCATCTCTAACATTATGGGCATATAGTTTACCATTCATAATTCTTTCTACTATCATCTTTGATGTATATAATCCTAATCCGGTACCTTGTTTTTTGAACTTTGTCGTAAAATAGGGTTCATAGATTTTGTCATTTAATCCCTCTGGTATCCCTCCGCCATTGTCCGCTACTGCTATACAAATTGTTCCATTTTTTTTGTAGAAAGAGATATCTATGACCCCATCATCTATTAATAACCCTTTGGTTCTTCTTTCATCAATTGCATCGACAGCGTTATTTATCAGGTTTAACAACACCTGAGTGAGTTCATTTCTATTAGACATGACTCCCATTTCACCACAACACAACACCGATAACGCCCTCTCAAATACTCCTCCATGAAGAGAGCAACTAAACTTAAACGTTATATCCTTTGATTGAAGCTCGTCATAAAACAACGACACGACCTCATCAATGCAGGTTCTAATATCATATGTCTCATGTTCCGATGTTGTTTTAACGAGATCTCTGAAGGTATCGATAACGTTAGACATGTATTGGATATGAGAGCCAGCCTTGTCTACCAGTTCATATAAGTATTCCTTATCTAATTCTCCATAGTTATAGGCGTCTTTAATATCAAAAATCAGTGAATTAATGGCATTTAGTGGTTGTCTCCAATGGTGGGCAATATTTATTAATAATTCACCAAGAGACGATATCTTTGATTGATTTATCAGTAAGTAATCCTTTTGTCTGCTATTATTGACTTCCTCTTCGACTCTCAGTTTTAGTGTCCTATTTATTTGCTCTAGTTCCCTAAATAAACGGGCATTTTCTATAGATATTGCCATCTGAGGTATCAGTATATTTAAAACTGTTATACGATTGGCAGAAAATACCCCTGTTGTAAGATTGTTTTCGAGGTATAAAACCCCTATAACCTTTTTTACATGGATAACCGGTAACGATAAGATTGACCTTGGCTTCTTCCTTCTTATATATGGGTCGGCTCCAAATTGTTCGTCCTCAATAGCGTTATCAATAATAACAGTTTTACCGGTATTGGCAACATAATGGACTATCTCGCCAGAGATATCAAGATCAACACTAAGAGGTGTCGAGTGCAATATTTGTATGTCATCCAAGTTGGATGAGGATTCAACAAACAACACCCCCTCTGACAAAAACAATATAACCCCTCTCTGCGCCCCAGCCGTTTCCATAATAATCTTCATCATCTTTGTCAACAGTTTATCCATGTCGACTTCACTTGAGATGATCTGCGTGGACTCCATTACAGAAACTAAATCATATCCCGTAACGCTACCTGTTGTAGTATACGTACTTAACGATTGTATAAAGCCTGTGTGTCTCGTCTCCACCGATTCAAATAAATCAGGGTAGACTATCTTTAACCTTTGAGATTTGTATATAGCGCCCCATGTAAAATATTCATAAACCGCTTCATTCATATAAACTCTTGCTATCTTAGTGTTGTTTTTTTGTAACCAAAACTTTGCCATAAGCTCATTTACAAGTGCTTCAACCTGGATGAACCCGTTTTCCTTAGCAGATTGAATCGATTGTTCATACAACGTTATCGCTTCCATATCATCTCCGGTAATACAGGCAATCTCCGCACTTATCAAATAATACATATGAAGAAAGTTCTCTTTACAGTTTTCCGCCCATATCCACATCTGCTTTTTAACTGCAAGCAGCTTCTCCATATGTATTTTCTTTTCTTCCTCTGAAGCCATTGTATAAAGTGATGCGATAACTAAAGAATAATAGAACCTGTATTGGGCTGTAGGCAAGAGACTCTGTGTTGCAACTGAGATAAGTCTTTTTTCAACCTCCTCTGAGACCTCTAATGCCTCTTTTGACCTGTCATATAAATAAAGCACTTGCATCTTGAGGATATAGTATATGCAGAGAACCTGTATGTTTCCATTGGCATTACACTGGCGCAGGTACTCGTCCTCTGTCAGTTCGTTATACTGAAAAACACTATCTGTTTTTCCTTGCAAATTAGAGATTATTATCTGAACACCTGTGATTAAATCAATAGCCCACCGGTTTTGTCTGGCCTTACTGAATTTAATTAATTTCGTTAGTTCCTCTTCAAGCTCGTTTAATGGTTTTCCATAATAAAACATGCAGTAGGTGTTGTGCCCAAAGGCATAGCCTGAGTACTGCAAGTTACCAGATTCTAAACCAGCATGGTATGCCTCGTTGTAGTCCTCCTCTGCATATTTAAGATGTTTATACCATGGTTTTAAGGAACTTCCTATCATTAAATACGCTACGCTTCTATCGGATGGATTGTTATATTTTTTACACAGGTTCTCGGTAAGTTCGGCATATTCTGATGCTGACTTATAATCGTTAAAGACATAACCCAGAAGTCCGCCAAAAGATGGGTATGTATAAGTAGCAGAGGAGACGTCACCGTATTTGAGGCAAAGTAGGACCTCCATAGGGATAATAACCGCCCATAGTCTTTGATGGGTGCGATAGCATGGTGGTCCAAGGCTTGTTAACAACCTCATGGCAATTATCTTATCTTGCCGGGTCATTGGGGGTAAATCGATAAGCGAACTTATGGTTTTTCCTTTCATTAGTGCCATGACATTAGCAATTTGTTCGTCTCGTGCCTTTGGCAAATCACCGGTGTCCTCCGGCAGCTTTATGCCAACATATGAGAGGGCATCTCTGGCGGTTTGAATGGCCTCTTTGTATCTAGCCCTCATCGTATACTGCACTATAAGTATATGGAGAAGCTCGGCCTTTTCTTCTGGTGTTCTAATATACTCCAAGGCGGCATAGATGTACCTCTCTGAAATGTCGTCATTATCATTGAGGTATTCAACCGTTGCCCTTTCTTTGTATATCTCCTTTGCTAATTCGTAGTTTCTGTCCCATATACTGTCAGGCAATCTTTCCATGGCGTATTTCAAGTAGGTCAGCGAGGCTGAGTATGCAATAGATTCCCTTGCTTTTTGGGAAGCCCGGAGGTTTAATTCGCATAGTTCTATCAATTCCAGGTCTGTTGTAATCAGACTTCTTCCCTTGTTCAAGTGGTCTAATACTGTGAAAATATTCCCGTTAAGACTTTCTCTACTGAAGTGTCTTATTAAGCGTTGTCCTATATTATAGTGGATTGATTCTATATTGTTTTCATCCAGTAGGGAGTATGCTGCCTGCTGTACACGATCATGCAAGAACTTAAAATTCATTATTATTGGCTTAGCGCTTAGGATATCTTCCTTTGTTATTTCAAGGGCTGAGGTAGAGAGTATCAATTCCTCATTGATTGCGGGCATAAGTTGTTGATACAAATCTATTGGTTGTGTCTTCATAATCACAGATATCGTATCTAAGTCAAACCTGTTACCAATGCATGACGCCATACTCAGCGCATATTGAGTAGTTTCTGGAAACTTCCTCAGTTTGTGTATCATAAAATCAACAACGTTATCAGTAATGTCTGCTTTTTCAATTAACGAGATATCACAGGACCAGCCAAATCTTTCTTCTTTACAACTATCAGAATTATAACTAAACTTAATAAGCCCATCTTCATACAATCTCTTGAGAAATTGATTGATGAAAAACGGGTTACCTGCTGTCTTGCTTATAACGATATCAACTAACCTTAAGACGTCTTCATTACGGCTATGGAGGGTATCGCATAACAGTTGTTCTATATCAACGCTATTTAGAGGGTCAAGGTTGATCTCGTTGATAGTTGTTCCTGACTTCTTTAGTCTATTGATAGAGAGCATCAGGGGATGTGTAGGACTCACCTCATTATCCCTGTAAGCCCCTATAAGGATAAAATGATTTATTTCCTTATCAAGCACTATCAATTCAATAAGTCTAAGCGTGGTTATATCTGCCCACTGAAGGTCGTCCAGAAATATAACCAACGGGTGTTCTCTCTGAGAAAACTGCTTAATAAAACTGGTAAAAATCTCATTAAAACGGTTCTGTGCCTCAACTGGAGGCAGTTCTTGCACAGGCGGCTGTTCTCCGATTATCAATTTCATCTCAGGGATTACGTCTATTATTACCCGACCGCTTGCTCCTAAAGCTCTCATAAACTGCTGCCTCCACCACCCTAACTGTTCACCGCTTTCAGACAGTAACTGGTTTAACAACCCCCTGAACGCACCGATTATAGCACTGCATGGTATGTTTCTTTGAAACTGATCAAATTTACCGTGTGAAAAATATCCTCGGCTGGCCGTAACCGGTTTGTATAATTCCTTAATTAGAGATGTCTTTCCAATCCCAGAATATCCGTAAACAAGTACCATCTGACGTCCACCGTTAGATACCTCATCAAATCTCTCCATTAAACCTGATAACTCACTGTCTCTTCCGTAGAGCTTATTAGAAATATGCAACTTATTTGGCACATCGTGTCTTCCAATTATAAAACTTGATATCTCACCATTTAATAGTTTTATGCAATCGACCAGGTCAACCTTTATACCGTGTGCGCTCTGATATCTGTCAGAAGGGGATTTGCTTAGCAGTTTCATTACAACATCTGACAAGAGTACAGGTATATCACTGTTTGTCATGTGTGGCGGCTTAGGTTCCTTGGCAATATGGCAATATACTATATCCAGCGGATCATTAAAGGCAAATGGAAGCATGTTACATAATAACTCATACAGGGTTATCCCAAAAGAGTAGTAATCTGTACGATAATCTATCGGTATATTCACTCTTCCTGTCTGCTCCGGCGATATGTATGACAGTGTTCCTTCTATTAACTCTGGGATCGATATGATCGGGTCTTCTCTTGATAATACTGTAGATATCCCAAAATCTATTATCTTTAGCTCCCAAGTATCTGGGTTTAAAACGATATTTGATGGATTTATATCTTTATGGATTATGTGTGCTGAGTGGAGCTCCTCCAAGGCGTCTGCTATTATACATCCTAACGATAAGACCTCTTTGGTTGTAAGTTTACTGCGCCTATATAATGTTTTTAAAGATTCTCCACCAAAATCCTCAAATATTATAGCTAATGTGTTATTATACTTTACAAGCTCATATGAACATATCACATGTTCAAAATTTTTCCCGTAGGTTATTTCATATTCTTGCTTGTAGCGGTTAAGAGATCTTTGTTTGGGATATTCGTCTCTAAGTATCTTTATGATTACAGGTACAGTATCTATAAGACGAATAGCTCGATAAACAACGCTATTGTTGTTTTCATCCGTCTTAGAAATTACTCTATAACCCTTTAATTCAATCACTTTAGTTTTATAAAAGTTCTACTGATAATCTATATAGATGATCTAAAAACTGATCTTCATTTATTGGCTTTATGAAATACCCCTGAATTATATATTTCTTTGCCATTTTCAGAGAGGCTTCATCTGATATAGCCGAAATTACAACTATAGGAACTGTCTTGTCAATCTCCCTTATATGTTTAATCAACTCAAGCCCATCGTGTTTAGGCATCAGGAGATCGGTCAACACTATGTCAGGTTTGAATTTTATGTATAACTCCAACCCTCCTTTACCATCACTGGCTGTATATATCTCTTTAAACCTTCTCCTCAGTGATTTTAATGACGCCTCTTTAACCATTTCCTCATCCTCTACAAACAATAGCGTCAGGGTTTGCTTAATCTTCTGTATGTATTCTTTTTGCTTATCGTCAGTCATATCATTTTATCATTTTCACTCATTGGTGATTGAAAAACGCGTATACACCCATATTACCATACCCTTATTAGCTCTTTCAATACTTCACTGGATTAGGGTGAATAACAAAGTCGTGTTTTTTTCAAAGAAGGGGAGGCTCTGCCCACTGCCGCAGGGGTTCGCAACCCCTCCCCTCAGACCTAATGCTGTTGACTTAAGGTTGTGAAGATGAAAAAAAGGAGGGCTTTGCCCTCCCTTAGACCCTCCCACAAGGGAACTTGTTCCCTTGACCCTGTAAATGTCAGGCGTGGCTGCTTAAAATGTCGCCCATGTGCATACATATTAATG
>PEAB01000039.1 GCA_002753395.1 Nitrospirae bacterium MYbinv3
AAATGCCTTTGTCTTTCGGTTATGGGGTCGGTACATATTTCCTCTAACTCTGGAAACAATACACGTTGAGTTTTTCCTAATAGCCATGATTTACTCTCTCTCTTAACATGATGCTCTCCTTATCGATTTAAGTTTGGGAAACTTATTTTATCATAAGGAGAGCTAAAACTTCTTCCGTTTAGGAGTTTTGCAAGAGGCTCATAGAAGTAATTATTTCTGAATGGATAGAAACGGCAAAAGAGTTAGGACGTTCTATACCACAGCCCAAGGGACGGCTAATGTTTGCGTAGGTTATGGGACTGAGTGAGGGGGCTGCGAACCCCTGCGACAGTGGGCAGAGCCTCTCCTTCTTTGGCAAAACCCACGACTTTCTTATGCACCCTAGATTTCTCTTTACTTGACTTTGACAGCGCTTGTGTTTTATTATCAAAGCTGATTATGCAATCAGAGTATAGCTGTGTAGCTATTAAATGGACATTTATAGGTCATGTTTGCAAAACAGGCAGCAGGCCAATAGACCTAAAAACACAGAAAGTAAAGTAGGAGGAAAAAAAAATGGGTTTCTGGGATAATGTAAAAAGCAGTGTAAACCAAATGAGCGACTCGCTGCAAAACAAGGTTTCACAGTTTAAGAACGCCGACTTTGCAAACGGTGCAATGGCCATGTGCGCCCTTGTAGCCGCGGCAGATGGAAATATCGATCCAGAAGAGCGGCAGAAGACAGCAGCCTTGATCATGGCAAACGACATGCTCAAGGTCTTTCCAGCAACTGAACTAAAGGATAAATTCGATTTCTATTGCGATAAACTAAACAAGGACTTCGATTTTGGTAAGATCGAGGTTATCCAGGCTATATCAAAACTGAAGAAGAAGGAAGACCAGGCCAGGGCTGTAATCCAGGTTGGTATTATTATCGGCGGGTCAGACGGCCGCTTCGACCCAAGTGAAAAAAAGGTCATTAAAGAGGCTTGTAACGCCGTAGGAATCAACCCTGCAGACTTTGACCTTTAACCAAGTCGTTTAATCCAAAAAGTGGAGGCGCGTGAAAAACGCCCCCCCAATAATCCTATTTATCTATATTAAGTGCAAGGACATAAGTGTAACCATAAATTAGGATTGAGCATTACGGGGTCAAGGGGACTGGTCCCCTTGTGGGTGGGTCTGAGGGAGGGGGCTGCGAACCCCTGCGGCAGAAGCAAAGCCCTACCTTCTTTCCCTTTTTGTATATAATAATTATAGGCAGGTACTTATAAACTCTAAGGAGTAAGGCATGAAATTTACCTATAGCGGTTTAGACACTGAGGCTGTTGAGATATCGAGAAAACAGCACGGCTCAAATCAATTAGCACCCCCTGAGATAGAGGGATTTTGGGAAAAACTCATCGGTAATTTTAAGGACCCGATAATCATTATTTTGTTAGTCGCCCTGGCAATAATTACCGTACTTGCACTGTTTGGTTATGCAAAGTGGTATGAGGGCGTGGGTATAGCCGTTGCCGTTTTAATAGCTACCTCTGTTGCCACACTGTCAGAACATAAGAACGAAACCTCGTTCAGAAACCTACAGGAAGAGGCATCGCGGATACTGATAAACGTGTTTCGCAACGGCCATATAACCGAGATCTCCATAAACGATATAGTCGTTGGAGATTATGTCCTCCTGCAGCCTGGCGATAAGGTGCCGGCCGATGGCACGTTGGTTGAGAGCGACCTGAGCGTCAATCAAGCCGCCCTAACTGGTGAGGTGGAACACGTAAAGAAAAAAACAGCCCCAGATGACTACACACCCAAAGAAGTAAACGACCTTGCTGACCCCTACATGCTATACAGAGGCTCTGTTATTGAAGATGGCGAGGCCGTTATGAAAATAAGCGTCGTCGGTGAGAACTCCCTGTATGGCAAGCTCGTCAAGGAATTGGAGGCAGAGGACAGAGAGACGCCGCTACAGGTGAAGCTAAACACCCTTGCAGATGGCATAAGCAGGTTTGGCTATTTTGGGGGGACATTTATTGCCCTGTCCTTCTTGTTTAAGAAGATGTTTATAGACCACAACTTTGTCATGTCGGAGGTCTCAAAATACCTCTCTCATTGGCAGGTATTTTTACACGACGCCATTACGGCTGTAATCCTGGCTATTATAATCATAGTTGTGGCTGTCCCTGAGGGGCTGCCGATGATGATAGCCATTGTACTCTCTATGAACATGAGAAAGATGTTAAAAGAAAAGGTCTTGGTCAGAAAGCTGCTTGGTATAGAGACTGCCGGCAGTATAAACATCCTCTTTTCAGACAAGACGGGCACCATAACCAAGGGACAGATGGAAGTATCACAGTTTATGATAGGCGACACAAGCAATTATAGCAGCTTTGATGCCGTCCCTGCACCTGTGAAAGCACTCCTGACGCTGTCCATAAAGGAAAACACAAGCAGTGTTATCAACACCCAAGAGGGTAAGGTAAATGAGATAGTCGGCGGCAATCGTGTTGAGAAGGCACTGATGAGGTACATCTTTTCAGCCCTATTAGAAAACAACAACGTAAAGCTCAACAGGTCAATCCTTTTCAGCAGCGATAAGAAGTTCTCTGCTACAGAGGTCAGCATGGCCGATAAGATTTATACCCTTGTCAAGGGAGCACCTGAGATCATCCTTTCAGGCTGCAAGGGGTACTACGGCAAAGACGGCAAGATCGTTGACCTGGACAAGACAGTCTCAGAAGTCTTGACTCAAAAGATAGACGAACTCTCCGGTCGAGGCATGAGGTTGATAGCCCTGGCAATCTCTGAAAAACCCATTACAGCCGATTCGCTGCCGCCGGGCTTAAAGTTATTGGGTATCATAAGCATCAGGGATGAGATACGTGCAGAGTCGGCCCAAGCCATCAGACAGGCGCAGGAGGCTGGCATTCAGGTTGTTATGATAACAGGCGATAAGCGTGAGACGGCAGAGTCCATAGCCAGAGAAGTCGGTCTCTTGCAGCAGCCAGGTGACCTCATAATGACATCGGAGGAGATAAACAGGCTCTCCGATGATAGGCTCGCTGCCCTATTACCCAATCTCAGGGTAGTGGCCAGGGCACTGCCTACAGATAAGAGCCGGTTTGTTAAGATCGCACAGAGCCTAAACCTCGTAGTGGGGATGACCGGAGATGGGGTAAACGACTCCCCTGCCCTTACAAAGGCAGACGTAGGGTTTGCAATGGGCAGCGGCACAGAGGTAGCAAAAGAGGCCGGCGATATTGTCATCCTGGACGATAACTTCCTATCCATAACAAAGGCCGTACTATATGGCCGTACTATATTTAACTCTATAAGGAAGTTTATAGTGTTTCAGTTGACGGTGAGTTTTTCAGCGATTATGACAGCGTTTTTGGGACCCTTTTTTGGATTTGACCTGCCCTTCACGCTTGTACAACTGTTGTGGGTCAACCTTGTGATGGATAGTCTTGCCGCTCTGGCCTTCGGTGGTGAGGCAGCACTGAAGAGGTTTATGAGTGAAAAACCTAAGAGCAGAGAGGAATCCATAATAAGCAAGGATATGTGGGCATCGGTTTTAGTTAATGGAATATTTATGACGATTGTATGTATATACTTCTTGAAAAGCGAGTTCATAAGGGCGCAGTTTAGTTCTGAGGCAGCCTTTTTGACAGGATTTTTCGGCTTTTTTGTCTTTGTCAACAACTTCAACAAGTTCAACGTCAGGACAGAGTTGATTAATCTTTTCGATCACATGCTTGAGAACAAGAATTTTCTCAAGGTAATAGCATTGATCTTTGTTGTTCAAATAGTATTTACGTACTTTGGTGGAGAAATCCTCAGAACTGTTGGCCTGACTATCTCTGAATGGTTAGTGGTGTTTGCACTGTCGGCAATTATCATACCGGTAGATTTAATCAGGAAGACGCTAAGAGGTTAAGGGGATAAGGGAAATAGAAGAAGGGGAGGCTCTGCCCACTGTCGCAGGGGTTCGCAACCCCTCCCCTCAAACCCCTACCAGTCCCCCATTGAGCCAGGGGTCGCTGACCCCCTTGACCCCGTAAATGTCAGGCGTGGCTGCTTAAGATGTTCCTAAGTGCAGATACAGAATGCTTAAAGTCAACAGCATTTTCCTTCTCTATTATTTAAAAGTTGTACGAAAGTCCTAGTAAAATCCTGTATCTTGAAACCAGTTGGGTTCCGTTAACACGTTCCCATACAGGGATCTGCACTTTGATGTCGATCATGCTGTCTTTGGTGGGAAGCGCTTGAACACCTGGTGAAAACCATATGCTGTCGCCGCCTGTGTTAGCCGGATCATCCATAAGGCTTTTCAGGTTTGTATACTTACCGTCTTTATCGTCTGCTTTATTCAGGTGTAGATACGTCAAACTGCTCGTAAGGTTAAAGTCTGACGATATGGCAAATTTGCCTAACGCATTTAAGGAGAGAGAGTCTCCGAATTTATAGCCCTCAGGGTTGCGATTGGATAACTGGTAGGTTACATCGGCTTGAATCAGGAATGGACTCATCATCCTTGCATACATTAAAGAAAAAATTGGGTCCCATGAACCCGTACCAGTTTGCATGTGTGCATGGATAAACCTGCCGCTTGAGCCGCGCTCAGTATAGTTACCTGTAGGAGTTTTTATCCCTGCGCCTAGTGTTATCGTATCTGTGGGAAGTTTATCATCGTTGGTATAGATACGATACAGTCCCATTGCAGTGATGTCACCAATGTTTTCAACTGGCTCCATTGGTTGTTCCGACCATTGTTTTGCTGTACCCATGCCCATACCCATCGTCATGTTCATCGTGTTTTTAACATGTGGGATAGATATAAATGCGGTGAAGTTAGGTGTGAAACCATATGCTGTTGTCAACGTTTCCTTAATCATCTCCATGTGATTTGGAAGCAACGTGTATGTTCCTTTGTTCTGTAAGTCTGATAACGTTCTATCAGAACCACCTTCTTTAAACTTATCCATGAGGGTGAAGCTGTAGGTTAGTTGGAATGAAAACTCCTCTGTCTTGGGTGAAGCGACGCCTAACAAACTCTCTTGAACACCGGTTGAAAGCTGGCAGCACAGACCTGACGCATATGCCTCCTGCGATACCGTATAACCCATCAAGACAAGCAAAAACATAACAAAATACCTTCTCATAAGTTCATTCTCCTTTATATTTGATTTGATTTATTGGCCAATATATACTGTTATGTGATTTACTTTTGAAATAAAACTGCCTTGCAGACTGACTTATGACTATCCGCTTAAACTTGTTTTTCTAATTGGAGTGAGGTTCGGGCGGGTATTCAATGGGAAAGACAACTATAAAATATCTAAAAATCCGTCTTATTGCAATAAATAGGTAGAATGGCATTATTAACATTAACATATATTGATATTCATTTATAAAAGGTAAATCTGTATTAGAAAATGCTGAGGCACTTGGATACTCGCATACGTTAATAGCACAAAATATATGCCTCTCAATTGTCTTACTAAAGTTGAGATTAGCTGGTTTTATAACTGGTACAAGGAGAAATATAAGGAATATAGACAAGAATAGCTCTCTATAAACCCTATAACTTTTCTTAAGCATCATTATGCTATATCTTCTGATTTCACTGAAAACATCATGTATCCCGATACTGCAATTATATCTTGTTTTAGTAAATTTGTCAAATTAAACTTTTGGGCGGGGGCATAAAAATTTCGTGGGGGGCAATAAATTTAAAGGGGTCAAGGAGACTGGTCCCCTTGCAGAGGGGTCTGAGGGGAGGGTCTCCCCTTCTATACTAATACTGGTATAAACGCAACTTGTTATAAGCACCTACCTAGTTTGGTATCCTCTTTAAAAAGCATGGTAGAATTTTTTATGGTTTCAAGACTTATGGATTCCCACTTTCGTGGGAATGACAGGAATGGCCATTTTTCAAATATGTCATTCCTGTGTAAACAGGAATCCAGAAAGCGTAAAAGCATCGTTACCATGAATTTAAAGAAGATACCTAGTTTGTTTAACTCTAGTATCTTTATATAATGCTCTAGCATCTGCTTATTACCTCCCTATATTTATTGTATCTACTTATATTTTACTCCACTCCTCATTTTTTTGATAACACTTCAGTTATCCAGCCATTGACAAACAGTAACCAATATATTTAGTCTATAAATATACTATAATTTAAAAATCGCATAACTAAGCAAAACGAGTTGTGGAGGTAGAGGTGATTGATAGACTAATTAATGGCTTTGCAGATATAGTAAAAATGGCCGTTAGCCATGAAGCAGGAAGGCCGAGGGTACATAATAACGATTGGCCTTTTGAGGTAATCTGGGGGTCTGATGCGCATGCGATTGAAGGCTGTGACTACCACAATGATATCTATATACAGCAAGGAATTAACGAGTTTACGAGTATTCTAAGGGCGATTGAGGCATTGAAGGAACGCTCGACTGGTCTTGAAATAGGTTTTCGTAGAGGGGGCAGTCACCTGATTTTCAGGGAATATTTCAAAAAGTTTATAAGCGTAGAGCTCAATCCAAGATCCTTGCTGATGTTTGTACAGAATAGTGTCTTAGATGAAAGGTCGGAGTTCATAATCGGATATTCAACCTCCACGCCAGTAGTGAATAAGGTTAAAGAGATTGTTGGCGGTAGATTGGATTTTGTCTTCATAGACGGTGACCATAGTTTTGAAGGGGTAAAGTCTGACTTTCTTACATACTGGCCGCTGCTTAGCAACGATGGGGTGCTTGCTATTCACGATGTCGACTGTCCACATGTGCCTGAGGTAAAAGATATTTATGAGTTTGTGCAAGAACTCAGACAACTCGATTTTTCTATGGATGTAGTCCATATTGATTACTGCGGTGTTGCCATAATCAAGAAGGATGAGCGTAACAGAGATATCAAACTGCCAGAAAATAGATATTTGACCGCATTTGACTCTCTTCCTAAAAATGTTCGTATCTGTCTTTATGGCGCCAGTAAATTTGGCAGCGCTATAAGAAGGAAGCTTGAAAAAAACAGAAAAGACATTGAAATCAAATGCTTCATAGACACATTTAAAGAGGGTTTTGAGGATGGGTTAAGTATCATTAATGTAAAGCAGCTTGATAATCACATGTATGATTCTGACATGATACTTATAACCTCTATATATTCAAGGGAGATTGAAAAAACTTTAATAAGTAAAGGTATAAGTAATTACAAAATAGCTATGCCCTTTTTGACTGATCCAGCTTATGGGTGCTGATAAGTGGGAGGGTATGAGATGACCGGCCCCTTCTTTCTACAGCGGGTAAAACACCCTTTATCGACCAAAAGGTGAGATATCCCTTAGATAATTAATAATCCCTGGTAGTACCTCAATGACCTTGTTGACCTCGGCCTCGGTGTTGTACCGGCTGAATGAGAATCTCACAGAGCCGCGTATAACCTCCGGGGGCACGGACATGGCCATGAGGACGTGACTGGCATCTGACGACCCAGAGGAACAGGCCGACCCCGATGAGGCACATACACCGTGCTGGTTTAACAGCATGAGCACCGCCTCACCATCTATGTACTGGAAACTTATGTTTAGCGTATTGGGCAGTCTATAATCTTTTGCGCCATTTAGCTTAGAGTCTGTGCATTTTTCTAAGATTGCCCCTTGCAGCTTGTCCCTCAACCCGCTGATATAGGCAATCTCGCTGTTAAGATTGTTTTTGGCCAGCTCACACGCCTTGCCAAGACCAATTATTGAGGCTGTGTTCTCCGTCCCGGCGCGTCTGCCGTTTTCCTGATGTCCACCAATTAGCAATGGATGATATGGCACCCCTCTTCTTACGTATAAGACGCCAATCCCTTTGGGGGCATGCAGCTTATGACCAGATATACTCAGCATATCGATAGAGAGTGTTCTAACGTTTATTGGGATCTTTCCGGCGGCCTGCACAGCGTCTGTGTGGAAGAGGATGTTTCTTTCTTTGAGTAACTGCCCTATCTCCTGGATGGGAAATAAGATCCCTGTTTCGTTGTTTGCAAACATGATCGATACAACGGCGACGGAGTCATCTAAGGCATCCTTGAGGTCGTTCATGTCAAGATGGCCATCGTTGTCCACAGGCAGGTAGGTGATACGATAGCCCTCGCTCTCTTTGAGCTTACAGAGATTCAATACGGCTGGGTGTTCTACCTTTGTCGTTACAATATGGTTCTTTTGCCGGTTAGTCTTTAGTGCGCTTAATATGGCTGTATTGTTGCCCTCTGTGCCACAGCTAGTAAAGACGATCTCATCGGCCTCAGCCCCGATAAGGGCTGCTACTTTAACCCTTGCCTCCTCAATCTTACTGCGCACCTGAGCGCCAAGGCTATAAACGCTTGAGGGGTTGCCATAAAGCTCCCTCAGGTATGGCGCCATCTCCTCAAACACCTCTTGGGCTACAGCAGTTGTGGCGTTGTTGTCCAGATATATGCTTTGCATAACAGCGACGTTACTTTAACACAGGTTGGTATGTAGCTGTCAACTATAAGTTACCTTTAAAAAAACTCTTGAACATACAAAAAGGGCATCATTACAAAATTGAAACCTGCTTTTCGATGGATAAAGCAGCATATAATAAGGGTTTTAGAAGTTTATGCGTAGGCTCTACAAAAAAATGCAAAAGTATACTATGCTATAATATAGACGATGTGATATGTATAAAAAGACAGTTTTATAAAAGGGAGGTTATAAATGCCGTTAATAACTTGGTCGGACAGTCTAAGTGTCCACATTAAAGAGGTTGATAGCCAGCATCAGAGGCTAGTTCAACTTGTAAACGATGTGTTTGATGCTGTAAACGCAAAAAAAGGCAACGATATATTGAAGAAGGTGCTTAACGAACTGATAGACTACACAAAGTACCACTTTGCTACAGAAGAGCGGTTGATGAATGCCCATGACTACCCCGAGCGGGTCAAGCACAAAGAGGAACACGATGATCTTACCAAACAGGTACTCGATTTCCAGAAGAAATTCAAGGAGGGAAAGGCTATGCTTGATATTCTCTTGATGAACTTCCTCAAGGAATGGTTGATAAAGCACATAATTGGTAGTGATAAGAAATTTGGCCCCTATTTAAATAGTAAGGGAGTGTCATAACTATTGAAGGTTGTCAACCCCCTCAGACTATCTTTAGCTTATTTATCAGCAAGCCTTTGAAGCTCCTGCAATGCTTTAAAGGCATCCTGGGGGGTTAGCTTTTCGATATCAATCTGACGGAGCATAAAGAGGGCGGGGTCTTCTATCTTTGAAAACAGGTCAAGCTGCTGTGCCATACGCTTCTTCTTTCTGAGGGAGAAGCTCATACGCTGTGGGTCTTCGTACTCCTTTTTTTCGAGGTTTGATAGTATCTCCTTTGCCCTGACGATTATCTTGTCTGGCAGACCGGCCAGACGTGCCACCTGTATACCATAGCTCTTGTCGGCAGAGCCTTTTACGATCTTGCGCAGGAAGATGATCTCATCCCCCCACTCCTTTACGGATACGTTGTAGTTCTTGACCCCCTGTGCAGTCAGGGAAAGCTCCGTAAGCTCGTTGTAGTGTGTGGCAAAGAGGGTACGCGCCTCCACCTCCGAGGCGATGAACTCTGCCACAGCCCAGGCGATGCTAATACCGTCAAACGTGCTTGTCCCGCGCCCTACCTCATCCAAGATGATTAGACTCCTTCTGGTGGCGTTGTTGACGATGTTTGCCGTCTCAACCATCTCCACCATAAAGGTGCTCTGCCCCTTGGCCAGGTAGTCTGAGGCCCCGATGCGGGTAAATATCCTGTCAACAACGCCAATTGTGGCAGACTCAGCAGGGATAAATGATCCCATCTGAGCCATCAGCACGATCAACGCCGCCTGCCGCATGTAGGTTGACTTTCCGGCCATGTTTGGCCCCGTAATGATGAGCAGCTTGTTTTCGTCAAGATCAAGGAGTGTGTCGTTTGGTGTAAACCGCGTCCCGCTGGTGGCCTTTTCCACTACCGGATGACGGCCATCGATGATCTCAAGCCTGGAGGCGTTGTTTATAACGGGCCTGACGTAGTTGTTCTTCTTGGCCACAGTTGCAAGGGACTGTAGAAAATCCACCACTGCCACTGTTAAAGCGCTGTCTCTGAGGTCCTTTACGTAGTAGACGATCTTGCCCACTATCTCTTTAAAATACTCGTATTCAAGGTGCTTTAGTCTCTCCTCTGCCCCAACGATCTTGTTTTCATAGTCTTTAAGCTCTTGGGTAACAAAACGCTCTGCGTTGGCCAGGGTCTGCTTTCTTACAAAGTATGCCGGTGCCAGGTGCAGGTTAGCCTTTGTTATCTCTATGTAGTAGCCAAAGACCCTGTTAAAGCCCACCTTCAGTCCGTTTATACCGGTTGCTGCACGCTCCTTGATCTCAAGTTCCGTGAGGTAGGTCTTTCCCTTTGTGGCGAGCTCCCTTAGATCATCGATCTCCTTGTTGACGCCGTCCTTGATTATCCAGCCGTCCTTGACCGTGTTGGGCGGGGAGTCTACGATGCTCTCCTCAATCATGTTTATGAGCGAGGTGAAGTCTGCAATGCCGGTAGCAATCTCCCTTAGATATCCGTCGTTGCAGCCCTCAAGGAGGCCCTTGATCAGGGGCAGGGTGGCAAGTGAGTTCTTAAGGGCTACCAGGTCGCGGGCGTTGGAGCTGCCTTTGATGAGCCTGGCGGTGAGACGCTCGATGTCCTGGACGTTTTTGAGAACCTTGCGTAACTCCTGTCTTAGGTCAAAGTCGTTAAAGAGATACTCCACGGCAGAGAGCCTATTATCAATCACGGTTGTGTCAATGGAGGGTTTCAGTATGGTGTCTCTGAGGAGGCGCCCGCCCATCGAAGTGAGGGTTTCATCCAGTATAGATAGAAGCGTGTAGTCCTCTGAAAGCTCCTTAAGGTTCTTTATTAATTCAAGATTTTTTACGGCGGCTGCATCTAAGAACATACACGAGGCGTTGTTGAGAGGTCGGATTCTATCAAAGCACAGACCAGACTTCTGGGTCTCCAGCAGGTAGTTTAAGAGGGCGCCGGCTGCCGATGTAGCCGTAGGCATGTGATCACAGCCAAACCCCTCAAGCGTGGATACCTTAAAGTACTCCAGGAGGAGTCTGTAGCCATTTGAGTAGTCAAAGTAGTCGTCATCGTAGTACGTTGTGAAATAGTTTTTTAAGGCAATGCCGTAGTGTAGGTTCTTTCTTAGCGATTCGGGGCATAGTATTTCTCTGACAGAAAACCTGCCAATCTCATCAGAGAGGGGCTCGTTGCTCTCATAAACGATGAACTCCCCGGTTGAGATATCGGCCAGTGCGATACCGCTTCCAACGGTGCCCGTACAGAAGGCAAACACGTAGGTATTGTCTTTTGGGTTTTCTGGTTCAAACGTCCCTGGTGTTATGACTCTTACGACCTGTCGCTTGACTATCCCTTTGGCATCGGCAGGGTCTTCCATCTGTTCGCACACAGCCACCTTGTATCCAGCCGAAACAACCTTTCTGACGTAGGTATCGAGCGAGTGGTAGGGAAAACCGCATAACGCCGTAGCGTCCTCTTTGTTCTTGTCCCTGGTAGTGAGGGCTATCTGCAATATCTTTGATGCTGCAACGGCATCCTCGCCAAACATCTCATAGAAGTCCCCCATCCTAAAGAAAAGGATAGCGTCCTTGTGTTCATCCTTTATCTCATTGTACTGTTTCATTAACGGCGTCTGTTCTGTCATTGCATATACCCTTATCTTATGATAGCTATATTATTACATATAAACGTATTAAAAAGGTTATGAATTTGTCTTGTAACTGTGATTTTAACGTTGTCTGATGCTGGTTTTTGGCTGACTGAGGCGGAGTGTTGGATTAATGGATAAAGAAGGCCTTCATAACGAGTGATATAACGCCGGCAAACAGGACGCCTAATATCCACCTAACAAGGTCTAAGGGAGGGGGTTGCGAACCCCTGAGCCCTCCCTTCTTAATACATACGGGTGAACTATTACGAATGACCTAAAATGCATACAGCAGCTATGAGGGGGGACAAGTGCCCCCCTTATCTTTCCTATGAGGATGCTTGGAATTTGGATGATGTCAGGGGGGTGTCTCCTATTTGTTTGATCTTATGATCGGGATTGGCGGCTACGTGTAGCAACACCTTGAAGATGGTCTCTACGTCATTTGCCAATCCTAGGGCACCAGCGGCTTCATCTGCGGTGTAGGCGTTACTTGGGTTGTTCCTCAGCAGGGAGAGCACTGCCCGTTGGAGTTCGACGACCTTTGTGGCCTCCTTCTTGCCCGCCTCTACACCTGGCTGATGATAGGCATTGATGTTGATGAGACTTGCGTAAAACCCTACTGCTCTCTCATACAGGGCAACAAGTACCCCAAAGGAAAACGGGTCTATCTTATCTATCGTTATAGTCATTGATTCTCTGTTGTTTCCATAGAGGGCGCTGCGAGTGCCTAATAGAAAGGCACTGAGGTAGTCGCCAGTGGTGAAGTCCGTCTCTACCTGCATGGAGGGGGTTTTTCTGTCCTTTAGCACCTCAACAAAGGTTACGAAGAAGTTGTTGACGCCGTCTCTGAGCTGTTGGATGTAGGCGTGCTGGTCGGTGGTGCCCTTGTTGCCGTAGACGGTTATACCTTGATTGACCAGCTTGCCGTCGCTGTCAAGCTCCTTGCCGAGTGACTCCATAATGAGCTGCTGGAGGTACTTTGTAAAGAGCTGCATCCTGTCCTTGTAGGGCAGGATGACCATGTCGCGACTGCCGCGCCCGTTTGTTGCGTAATACCACATCAGGGCCAGGATGGCGGAGGGGTTAGCCAGGGCATCCTTTGTGCGTGTGATCTCGTCACACAGGCGGGCACCGGCAAGTACAGCGTCAACGTCCAGGCCCTGAAGCGCTGCCGGCAACAGTCCAACAGCCGAGGTCTCAGACGTGCGGCCTCCAACCCAGTCCCACATTGGAAACGTCCGTATCCAACTCTCTGAGGTGGCTGTTCTATCAAGGTTGCTGCCCTTTCCTGTAACTGCAACCGCATGTTTGGCAAAATCCAGGCACTGCGCCTTATAAGCAGCCTTTGCCTCAAGCATCCCGTTGCGAGTCTCAACGGTGCCTCCGCTCTTTGATATAACTATGGCTAGGGTCTCAGACAATCCCTTGCCGATCTGTCCAAGGACGTAATCCATACCGTCAGGATCGGTGTTGTCAAAGAAATAGGGCGTCATGGGGTCGTTTGGGCTACCCATAGCGTTTGCTGCAAACTGAGGTCCTAGGGCCGAGCCACCAATGCCTACAACGAGGATATTCTTAAAGGGTACACCCTCCTGAGAGACAACCTTTCCTGAATGAACATCCTTGGTAAAGGACTTAATGGCCAAGAGCGTCTCTTCAATCTCTGTCCTAAGCTCTGGCGTTGGGGCAAGGGCGGGGTTACGCAGCCAATAGTGCCCGACCATACGCTTTTCGTCGGGGTTTGCTATATCGCCTGATTCGAGATCGTCCATAGCGCCGAAGGCCTTCTGTATAAGTGGCTTCATCTCATCAAAAAAACCGTCCTTGAAATTCATCCTGCTGATATCAAGACTCAATCCTAATTTTCTGTTGTCGTACAAGTATGTCTTATAGCGATTCCATAGTTCAATAGGGTTCATAAAGTCTCCTTCATTATATTATGCCAGGGGTATCACACCCCTTGAGTTTGTATTAACCTTGTTAGCTGTGTTTGACTAAATTATTTAGGATAAGGAATTCCAGGCTGCCTATAGATTTTAACTGCCAAGATATCAGCAATCTCAGCGTGTCTGCGGATTGTAACATGTTTACTTGTGTTGCAAATATTTATATAACGACCATGTTTAGCGCCTTCTCTCAATAAGACACACCCATGTTTTTCTATATGTCGTATAAACTCTCTTCTTTTCACACCTCTATTTCTTGTACAATAACTTCTCGATCAGGTAGAGATTCAAGGTCAAAGGGCTTTTGCATTTATAGTATTGCGACGACAAGATTTCCCTTCGCTTCATCAACTGTCTTACCCTGAGTCAAAGCGCCTGGTATGTCATCTATCCATCCAACCCACCAATCACCATCCTTAACAAACACTGCTTTAACCTTCATATTAAAGTTTAACACAAGCCAGTAGAAAAAACAATCCTACTGCTCGCAGGGGGTGCATAAGAAAGTCGTGGGTTTTTTCAGAGAAGGGGAGGCTCTGCCCACTGTCGCAGAGGTTCGCAACCCCCTCCCTAGACCCTCCCACAAGGGGACGAGTCCCCTTGACCCCGTAAATGTCAGGCATGATTGCTTAAGTCAACAGAATTAGGGGTTAGGGGAGGGTGTTAAATTTACTGTCACCACTACTTGTGCAGGACTACCATACTTGGAAAACGCCTATACTGCCATTCCCACGAAAGTGGGAATCCATGTCTTGAAACCATAAAAATAAATTTACCATGTTTTTTAAGAGGATACTGTTACTCCCCTATTGCAAGGCAAAGCTATCCCTGCTATGATTATCAGTTCTTGATTTGTTTATGCACCCTTTTGTATTGAGGTAAAAAGTCTCTAAATGTGTGCTCTCAGCTTTCGAGGTTTAAGAGCCTCCCGCCTTGATAGATCAAGAATGCAATGCCCCATGCGATGACAAACTGGTAAAGAACAGCAAAGAAAAACCACCCCCACGTACCGTTTTCCTGTTTTAATGCTATCCCCGCAACAATACATGGCATGTATAAGAGCACAAAGGCCATGAAGGCATATGCTGACAGCGGCGTAAACGTCTTCCTAATGGCCGTTTTTATATTAACCACCTCTTCGGTATCCTTTGATGAGATACTCGGAATCCCAATATTGGAGAATAGATTCGACAATGATAAATTGAAGGCACTGAAGAAAGATAGAGTCATCTTCTTTATATCTTCACCAACAGACAAAGTGTTTTCACCCTTGTTTTGGTTAACCTTTGGCGCGTAGATCTCTGCCATCGACGACACCACTGCTTCTTTGGCCATCACGCCTGTGATTAAGGCAGATACGGCCTCCCAGTTACCAAACCCCAGCGGTTTAAAAATAAAGGTAAAAGAACTGGAAAAGCGTCCCAGATAAGAATCCCTCTTACTCTGTGCATCAAAAGGCATATTGAAAAGAAACCAGACAACTATGGACATGGCTAAGAGATAAGTCCCTGCCTTTACAACAAAGTGCTTTCCCTTCTCCCAACTGTGTATGAATAAGTTTTTCCAGGAGGGTACCCTGTAAGATGGCAGCTCCATGATAAAAAATGACGATTTGCCTTTAAACAATGTATTTTTTAAAATCAACCCTACTATAATAGCTAACACAATGCCAAGCGTATATATAGACCAGAGTACACTTCCAGAGTTTTCACTAAAAAACACACCCACAAACAAGGCATAGACAGGCAGCCTGGCGCTACATGATATAAATGGGATAAGCAGCGACGTTAGCAACCTGTCGGAGCGGTTCTCAAGTGTTCGGGTAGCGTATATGGCTGGCACGTTGCATCCAAACCCCAAGACGATAGGGATAAAGGACTTACCGTGAAGACCTATGATGTGCATAACGCTGTCCATGACAAAGGCGGCACGCGCCATATACCCGCTGCCCTCAAGAAAGGTTATGAAAAACATGATGGCAAATATTACAGGCACAAAAGACAACACAAACCCCACACCGGCTATTATGCCATCGGATACAAGCAAACTTAACCACTCAATGCCAGTGATAGATAAGATTAAGAACAAAGCCCATTTTTTTAACACTTCCGTTACTGAGCCGTTTATCCAGTCGGTAAAGGGACCGGATATGTCAAAGGTGAGTTTGAACACTAACCACATCACAAACAGAAATATAGGTATGCCCAGATATTTGTTTAGGACTATCTTGTCGATCTTTCCAGTAAGCTCTTCCCTGCGGATTTCAGGTCTGGTCAACACCTCTTGTGTAAGACCAGAGGCCTGAGCATACCTGGCGGCTGCAATAATATCGCGCACACTCTCCTTATGTACATCGGTAAGATGCTTAAGGGCATCTGACACTATATCAACTGATACCCCAATGGGTTCAAGATCACCACGGATCTTCTCATCACCTTCCATGAGTTTATAGACAATCCACCTTGGCAGCGCTTTATCGCTTTGACCTTGGGCAGGCAGACTTTTTATACTGGTCTCAATCATAGATACAGCATTTTCAATATCCTCGTTATAAATAAGACGTTTTGGTTTAGAGCGATTAACCGCTGCGCTAATTGCCGCTTCTAATAGAGCATCAACACCAATATTCCTCTTAGCCACGGTAGGTATGACCCCTGTGCAGAGCAGTTCAGATATGGCATCTGTGTTGATCTTGTAACCTTTTTTCTCAACCTCATCAAAGATGTTCAACGCAATGACCATAGGCGTCTCAAGTTCCATCAGTTCGATGGTCAGACAGAGATTTCTTTCAAGATTGGTAGCATCTACAACGTCTATGATCACGTCGGGTTTTTCACGGATCAGAAAATCGCTCGATATAATCTCCTCTTGAGAAAACGGACTTAGACTATACACACCAGGCAGATCCACAAGGTTTATGATATGATCTCTATAGTTAAAAATCGCCTCTTTCTTCTCAACCGTAACACCCGACCAATTCCCTACCTGTAACCTAGTGCCTGCCAATGCGTTTATAAGCGTAGATTTGCCAGCGTTAGGGTTTCCAGCCACTGCTATTTTAATCATGCTATTCATCGACGAATCCTCCCCCTTCTTCAATCTTCCACCTCAACCATGATGTCCATAGCAGCAGTCCTTCCTATGGCTATCCTTAGTTCATCTATTTTCAGGAGTATTGGACCTCTGGCACCGTTGTTTAATATCTCGACGGTTTTTCCTAGCCTCAAACCCATCTCCTGTATCCTTCTCTCTTTCCTTTGATCTGAAACGTCTTTAGGGAGATTCATATTTGGTGTGAAACTTATAACCCTGGCCTTTGTACCGTTTTTTAGGAGTCCAAGCGGCGACAACTTCATAAACTTACTGTTGACCGTCTTCTTGTATGAATCCTCATCAGCATCACTAGGCGCCTTATCCATGCATTGGGCGCATATGCCATAGAGATCCATCTTATGCCCTGTAAGGATATAACCATTGACCTCGGCAAGTCTCTCCTGCATAGATTCAATCTGATTGTCAAATATCTCTACAGTTTTTTTACAGGAGACACATATTAGATGGTCATGATGTTCACTCTCATATTCATATCTCTTTATCCCGTCACCGAAGTCTTCCTCCCTCGCTAGTCCGGCATCAGAGAGCAATCTCAGTGTTCTGTAAACCGTGGTATGACCAATAGTGCTGTCTTTTTGCGCTATCTTACGATGTAGCTCTTCCACAGATATATGCTTCTGGCTGCTTAAAAACTCATCAAGGATAAAGGCCCTCTGAGGGGTCATCTTTAATTGCTTCCAGTGTAAAAAGGTCTCAAAGTATTTTTTTATGTCTTCCACGTTTTTTACCTACCTATTCCTTACAGCAGTTGCCAATGAAATTCATTTTCACCTGTACTTTATCATATTAACAATGGTGTGTCAAGCATTTATTTACAGTAGATTAGTATCTTCTTTGGTAGTCCTGCAGAGGTAGTGATATTCAATCCCCCTCCCTTGATGGGAGGGGTTAGGGGTAATGCTGTTGACTTAAGCAATCATGCCTGACATTTACGGGGTCAAGGGGACTGGTCCCCTTGTGGGAGGGTCTAGGGAGGGCAAAGCCCTCCTTATTCATTTTCACAGCCTTAAGTCAACAGCATTAGGGGTTAGGGGAGGGTGTTAAGTTTATGGTCAGCACTACCTTTTCAGGACTACCGAAGACACAACATCTTCAAATGCCTGTCCTATCTTATGCCAACTGAAGTTATTTATTACTCTTTCTCTTGCCCTGACACCCATACTTGTCCTTAGAGCTTCATCGGAGAGAAGGGTATCGAGGGCGGCTGTCAGAGACTCTTTTTCCCTGGGTGTTACAAGGATACCTGTGTTGGGGGCTATGACCTCTGGGATGCCTCCTACGCTGGTAGCCACAACAGGTTTGGCACAGGCCATTGCCTCTGCTATTGAAATGCCAAATGTCTCATCTGCCACGCTTGGATAGACTGCTATGTCGCTTATTGCATAGTAGGCTGGCAGTTCTGCATTTGGCACGCCCTTATGAAATATCACAGAGTCCGTTACATTTAATGTCTCCGCTAGCTGCTTAAGTTCGTCCAGGTATTCACCATCGCCTATGATAAGGTATTTAACGTAGTGCCTCTTAACAATCTCAGCTAAGGCCATAATAGCGTACTGTATCCCTTTCAAGCCCACAAGGCGGCAGGCGCTTATTATAACCTTCTCGTTTCTGATGTTTAGGGCGTCTTTGAGTCCTCTGTCTTCTTTCATAGGATGAAACGTATCCGTATCTATGCCATTGTACAGGACACGAGGTCTGACGTTGCAGTAGTCCTGTATTACTGAAGCATTAAAATTACTGCATGATAAAAAGCTATCAATCTTCTTTACTAAGCTCCTGTAACCAGGGAAGAACTCTGTGCCGTGTGAGCTAAAGACAACACTGGCCCCTGTCAGCCTTCTTACCTTAAGAGCCGCTGGGATATCGTATGGTTTGTGGATGTAGATAACATCATAGTGGTTACTTACAACGTCATCGAGCGAGTAGTAAGCAAAAGAGAGCCTTTCTACGAATTTTCTAAACCTTCTACCAAAGTCGGGTATACTATTACGATCCCAAAAGGGATACGTATATACGCAGATATCATCTGCTTTAGAGGTCAGTATTTGCCCTTTGCCTCCGTAGACATGCACCTCATGACCACGCCTGGACAGGGTGTTTGCCATTCCCCATATAAAGGTTTGAACACCGCCAAAGCTAACGGTAATTGTAACATCAAACAGTGCTATTTTCAATTAAGGTACAAGGGGAGCGACGCCCCCCTCTCTTATTAAAACCTTTTTCTACGCGTAGGCATTCTCTTAACACTTTTCTGTCTTGCTGTCTTGTGCATAATACGTTCAACCTCTCTGCTGCTAAGGCCAATCCTGTTTGGACCTGCTACTGATTGTTTGTCTAACAGCATAGAGACAGCCTTACAGGCAATCTGTGTGCAATCCACGTCCTCCGAGAGACGTTGTATTATCTCAACGGCTTCCTCGTTTATATGTTCACGGGTCAACTTACCTATGAGCAGGTTCTGGTGCCGCCTTCTGGCCTGAGTGATGGTTGGGACCTCCTCGTAGACTATCGGGGCGCCGGAGAACTCCATAATGCGATTTAGTTCCTTAAACTCCAGCGGTGTGACCAGCGTTATGGCAATCCCTTTCTTTCCGGCTCTTCCCGTTCGACCGATACGGTGCACGTAGCTTTCCGGGTCAAAGGGTATGTGGTAGTTAAATACGTGAGAGACGTCGGTGATATCAAGGCCTCTGGCTGCCACATCTGTTGCAATCAGCATGTCTATGCGCCCGCGCTTGAAGCTGTCCATCGTTACGTTTCTCTGGAATTGTTCCATATCCCCGTGTAGAGCTTTTGCAGAGTATCCACGTGATATCATTGTCGTGGATAGGATATCAGTCTCTCTCTTGGTGCGGCAAAAAATGAGCGCCTTTGGCGGTGCCTCTGTGTCTATGAGTCTGACAAGCGCCTCTTCACGCTCACGTTCCTCTATTACGTAGTAGCGTTGTTCTATGTCCTCAGGTGTAGCGAGGGTTTTTGGCGTTACGTCGATGGTTACAGGGTTTTGCAGGATCGTTCTTGCTAACTTTGCAATGGCGGGCGGTACGGTTGCCGAAAAAAGCAGGGTTTGACGTACCTTGGGCAGGAATTCAAATATCGACCCGATGTCCTCGATAAAGCCCATATCCAGCATCTCATCTGCCTCATCAAGGATGACGATCCACGGGTTAAAGCCCTTTAATCGTCCAGCCCTGAGATGGTCAAGCAGCCTTCCCGGTGTGGCCGTAACCACCTGTGCACCACGGTTATTAATTAAATCCACCTGCCTGCTTATAGATTGACCTCCATATACAGCCACTGTCTGTATAGAGGCATAACGTCCAAGACGATACAGCTCGTCGCTGACCTGTGATGCAAGCTCCCGTGTTGGGATTATCACTAGAATCTCAACCTCACCGGTGAATCGAGCCATCTGCATGGCTGGGAGGCCAAATGCGGCTGTCTTACCAGTTCCCGTCTGTGCCTGCGCTATTACGTCGCGCCCTTGGAGGATCACCGGTATCGCCTTTTCCTGAATTGGGGATGGTACCTTAAAGCCGGCCTCAATTACTCCCTTTAAGATATTCTTACTAAAGCCGAAGCCTTCAAAATCGTTTAGTTCTTGTTCCATATTCCTTTTTTTGCCTTCTTTAAATTTTATTTGTTTAGTATACCATAACTTTAAGGTCCTGGCATAGGTGGTATAGGTATTGGCGGCATACCAGGAGGGGACTGCATCACAGGGGGCACCCCTGGCGGTGTATTGCCCTTTGGCGGCACAGGTGTTGGAGGCGAACCCGTTCTGGGTTTCTTCTTACTGCTGTCTACAACAAGATATCTTAAGGTCTTATCACCGCTCACGAATTCAACATACTCAGGGGTGATGGTCTTTAACGTATACCCGCTGATTGTATCTCCCTGGTGGAGTCTCCTCTGTCTTTGACCTCTGCCAGGCGTGCTGAAGGGATTTTTCTTGTCCTCTACATAAACTGATGTGGCATTGGGATACATCAATATCCCATATAGTATGAAATCCGGCGGAGGGGCCTGCGGCTCTGGTGCCTTTGCTGGTAAAACCAGCTTTCTCTCCTGATGAAACAGGTTCTTATCTGTTATAATCATGTAAGCGCCTCTGTCGTCTAACTTTTGCCCCTCCAGTATCTTTACCTCTTCATGTTCTAAAGGCTCAACCTTCTTCTTAGTAACCTTTGGGACGCTCTTCTCCTTGTAAAGCCTCTCTTCATACATGCCCGTCAGTATCAACAAAACGATTAGGCTTGCATTTAATAAGTTGAAATGCCTCAATACCCTCATTGGTACAGTATAGCATTATTGTAAGACTCTGTGCATAAGAAAATCATGGAAACAAAAGTATATAATGGGGTCAAGGGGACTGGTCCCCTTGTGGGAGGGTCTAGGGAGGGCAAAGCCCTCCTTATTTATCTTCACAGATTAAGTCAACAGCATTAGGTCTGAGGGGAGGGGTTGCGAACCCCCTGCGGCAACAGGCAGAGCCTCCCCTTCTTTGACAAAACCCACGACTTTCTTATGCACCCCAACACACGTTGTATTTTTCCTTACATCCATGATACCGGAATAACATTATATTTTCCTGCGTTTAAATTTTAGTTCGCTGCTTAATTTTAACATAAGGAGAATTAATAATGAATCCAGTTAAGGAGTTTTATAAGAAGCTTGAGAGGGTAAAATCAAAATGAGACCTGACGAAAGATTGGCTGACCAGTTGCGGCCAGTGACAATACATCGCGGATTTATAAAGTATGCAGAGGGTTCAGCTCTTATCGAGGTTGGCAATACCAAGGTCATATGCACGGCCACTATCGAGGAGGGTGTTCCACCCTTTTTGAAGGACAGCGGGCAAGGCTGGATAACGGCCGAGTACTCGATGCTCCCACGCTCCACACACACGCGCAGCACAAGGGAGGCCAAGACGGGCAGGGTCAGCGGACGTACCTACGAAATACAACGCATGATTGGCCGAGCCCTCCGCAGCGTCATAAACATGCACCAGATGGGTGAGCGGACAGTCCTTATCGACTGCGATGTGATACAGGCAGATGGCGGTACCCGGACAGCCTCTATTACGGGGGCCTTTGTGTGTCTGGTAGACGCCCTGCGTTTTGCCGAAAAAAACGGCATTATACGGAGGTTCCCCGTAACAGACTACCTTGCAGCAGTCAGCGCCGGTATCGTGGATGGCCAGCAGAGGTTAGACCTTTGTTATGAGGAGGACAGTCGTGCAGACGTCGATATGAACGTTGTTATGACCGCCTCCAACAGGTATGTAGAGATACAAGGATGTGCTGAGGGTACCCCATTTCCAAGACATACTGTCAACGAGCTGCTTGACCTTGCAGCCTTGGGTATCACTCAGCTTATAGCCATTCAAAGGCAGGTGTTGGAAGATGGACATTTATCTGGCAACTAATAACAAGGGAAAGATCAGGGAGCTCAACAGGCTGTTTGAGGCAACCCCGTACGCGTTCGTTGCCGCCGGAGAGCTGTTGAAGGATACTGACGTATTAGAAGATGGCAAGAGTTATTACGAAAATGCCTACAAGAAGGCCATCTATCTTTACCACAAGACAGCCGCATATGTGGTAGCCGAGGACTCTGGCCTGGAGGTGGAGGCACTTGATGGCGCTCCTGGTGTGTACTCAGCACGGTTTGCAAACCTGTTACAAGATACAAACGCCACCGACATAGAAAATATCACCCACCTGCTCAGTCTGCTCACCGATGTACCAGCTTCAAAGCGGGCAGCCAGGTATGTCTCCGTCCTGTGTTTGATAGAAAACGGCGAGGAGAGGTATTTTGAGGGTGAGGTGCGGGGGAGGATCATTGAAACACCTGCCGGGGATTTTGGTTTTGGCTATGACCCGATCTTCGTCCCCGATGGCTACGATCAGACGTTTGCTCAGTTAGGGCAAGAGATCAAAAACAGGATCAGCCACAGGGCAATGGCCGCTCAAAGGCTTAAAGAGTATATTGGAAAAATGGGGAACGCTGCTCCCCCTCATGGCTTAAGGCTTTGAAGATGCAAAAAAAATAGGAAGGGCTTTGCCCTCCCTAGACCCACCCACAAGGGGACTCATCCCCTTGACCCCGTAAATGTCATGCAAGGAGGGGGCAGCGACCCCCTTCAATGGACTGGTACCCTTGCGAGGGGTCTGAGGGGGAGCAGAGCACCTCTTTCTCTCCGTAAAATTCTAATGCACCCGTGTAGAATTTTGCTTGTTCAGAGGTGGTGTGTTGTGTTAAGATAAGGCTGATGAAAAAAATTGAGATTTATGATACAACCCTAAGGGATGGGGCGCAGGCTGAGGAGGTCACTTTCTCCGTCGAAGATAAGGTACTGATAACTGAAAAACTCGACGACTTTGGTATCAACTACATAGAAGGGGGTTGGCCTGGCTCAAACCCCAGGGACGTCGAATACTTCGAGCAGGTCAAAGGACTGAAGCTCAAGAATGCAAATATTGTGGCATTTGGCAGTACACAGAGGTTTGGACATGCAGCAGAAAACGACCTAAACCTCAAAGCGCTTGTTGCAGCAGGGACGAGCGTTATAACAATATTTGGAAAGACATGGGATTTTCATGTCAGAGAGGCTCTAAAGATTTCACTCGATGACAACCTTAAGCTGATCTATGATTCAATACGCTTCTTGAAGCGGCATGGGGTTAAGGTGTTTTTCGACTGTGAACACTTCTTTCAAGGGTTTCAAAACAACCAGGAGTACGCCATCAGGAGCATCAAGGCGGCAGAGGAGGCCGGCGCCGACTGCCTTGTCCTATGCGACACAAATGGCGGATGTCTGCCTGAGTATGTGGGGCAGGTAACCCAATACGTCATCAAGAACGTACAAACCTCAGTTGGCATCCACGCCCACAACGACTCCGACTGCGCCGTGGCAAACTCGCTTGCGGCTGTCAGCGTTGGTGCGGTACAGGTGCAAGGTACCATCAATGGATTGGGTGAACGATGCGGCAACGCAAACCTGTGCTCCATCATACCAAATCTGCAAATCAAGCAGGGATATGAGTGTATTGGCGACAAGCTAAAACTCGTCCGCGAGGTCTCAAGGTACGTCAACGAAATAGCCAACATCAGCCACGTCAGGCGGCAGCCCTACGTTGGCGACAGTGCATTTGCCCACAAGGCGGGTATTCACGTCAGCGCCATCCTCAAGCGGCCTGAGACGTACGAACATATAAGACCGGAACTGGTGGGTAACTCACAAAGGATGTTGGTATCCGACCTGGCTGGCAAGAGCAACGTGATCAGAAAGGCGGAGGAGTTTGGCGTGCATTTTACGGACAGAGACAAGTCCCAGGAGCTATTGGATAAGTTAAAGACACTTGAGAGTGAGGGCTTTCAGTTTGAGGCCGCTGAGGCGTCCTTTGAGCTGTTGATGAAAAAGAGCACCGGTCAGTACTGGGAGGCCTTTGAACTGCTTGGTTTTCGCGTGATTGTAGAGAAAGAGGACAGGTGTAAAGAGGCAAAGAGCGAGGCCACAATCAAGCTCAGACTCCCAGATGGTGTGGTCGAACATACCGCCGCCGAGGGTAACGGCCCAGTCAACGCCCTGGACAATGCTCTGCGGAAGGCTCTGCATCCATACTACCCAAGCCTCAGGGAAGTCATACTGCACGACTACAAGGTCAGGGTGCTCTCAGGCGTCAAGGGCACGGCCACAGGTGTGAGGGTGCTAATCGAGTCGGGCGATTGTGACAGCAGATGGGGCACAGTGGGGGTTAGCAAGAACGTCATAGAGGCCTCTTGGCAGGCCCTTGTTGACAGCATAGAGTACAAGCTGTTAAAGGACGAAAAACGGCTTGATGCAGAAACGCCAAAATAGGTAGTATTTCAGTATACGACTGAGTTATTAAGTATAAACATGCGATATCTTGGGGTCAAGGGGACTGGTCCCCTTGTGGGTGGATCTAGGGAGAGGGGGGCGAACCCCTGCGTCAGTAGGCAAAGCCTTCCATTTTTAATGCTTTAACGTTCAAACCTCCAAGTATCAAGTGTGTTGTAGGATTTAAGGTCTACAAACCTCGTGAAATAAACACCTGGGGACAGGTACGACCAGACCTCATCCGATAATGTAAACCCTGGCTCATCCGCTACCGCCGTTGCCGCTGGCACAAAGGCGGTGTTTACTGAGAGCTGAAAGAGCAGCCTGCCCCTGTAGACCTTGTCTGATGAGAAGTGAGGCCGTTGAGCCGTTATACCGAGGTCTCTGTGGTCAAACGGTTGTTTCAGTCTCTTGAGTCTACTGGTAACGTTTGATACGGAATTAGCTGCGAGTCTAGACAGGGGGGAGTGGTGTATTGACATGTACCTTTCTTCTGAGACAACGAACTTGCCAAAGGAGATGCCGCTGTCGGTTCTTGCGCTCTGATTATAGAAGTGACATATCTGGGCATCTGGCACCATGTAGAGGTCAAGCCCACTTCGTTTCAGGCGTTTGCACCAGTCGCTGTCCTCAAAGTACAGGGGATAGCCCTCATCGAATAGTCCAACCCGTTTGATGATCGACTTGGACGTCAGTATTGCCGATCCAGGAAGCATATCCACCGATAATGGGGTTATGGCGCTCTGGTAGGCATAATCCTCCGCTAGGTTCGCCCTGTCTATGACACTGTTGAGGTATCTTAGATCGCTTAACGACTGTCTTATCCTCAAGCAGGGCGATGGCAGACGGTGTTGAACGAGCTGCAACGTCTTAGCGCTGTCCCACCACGTCTTAGGGCCAACTGCGCCTACGTTCTTGCCGGTGTTAAAGAAGTCGACAAGCCGCAGCAGGCAGCCCTCAAAGACGATGGTGTCGGGGTTTAGAAACATCACATAATGCCCGTTTGCCAAACTGACGCCTTGATTGCAGGCACAGGCAAAGCCTGGGTTGTCCTGATTGAAGACGAGCTTGACACCGGCATCAGTCAACGCCACTAATCGCTCCGCCTCCGACGGTGTGGATGAATTGTCCACAACGATTATCTCAACACTGTCGTTACTGCTGTTAAGGATAGAGCCGACGCAGCGGTGGACAAAGTCAGCCGTATGGTAGTTGACTATAATTATAGATATATCGGGTAGCATATTAGATTCCTATAGATAATACCCGCTCTCACCGTGTTGCGTAACATCAAGTCCTTCGATCTCTTGTTCGTGTTGTACCCTAAGCCCCATGACGGCATCTATCACCTTGAACTTTATGAAGGTCAAGACAAACGAATAAACAGCAACGAGGGCAACAGCGCCAAGCTGGACAAAAAATAGACGTGACTGGCCGTTGATCAGACCATTGGCGCCGTGATCATTTATAGCTAAGGACGCAAATACGCCTACGCATATGGAACCTATGGTACCGCCCACTCCGTGGACGCCAAATGCGTCAAGTGAGTCGTCATAGCCTATGTGCGACTTTATATTGAGGGAGAAATAGCAGACGGTCCCGGCCAATAATCCGATGACAAAGGCAGACATGGGTGAGACAAACCCAGCGCCAGGTGTTATTGTGGCCAGCCCCGCAATAGAGGCCGTTGCACAGCCAAACATTGTGGGTTTACCGCGGTGTATCCATTCAATGGCCAGCCACACGACAACAGCCGCCACGGCCGCCGTGTGGGAGGTCACAAATGCCATAGTGCTTAACTGCCCGCTGGAGAGTGCGCTGCCTCCATTAAATCCAAACCACCCAAACCACAGGATACCTGTCCCTATAACGGTTAGAGGAAGGTTATGAGGGGGCATGGACTCATGCGGAAAGCCTTTTCTCTTACCTAGTACCAATGCCGCAGCAAGGGCAGAAAACCCAGACGTGATGTGAACAACGATCCCGCCTGCAAAATCAAGTACCCCCATGTTGGCCATCCATCCCCCCTTGCCCCATACCCAGTGGGCAATGGGATTATAGATTACGGTTGTCCATATGAGCGTAAAGATCAGGAAGGAGGAGAACTTCATCCTCTCTGCAAATGCTCCGCTTATAAGGGCGGGTGTAATGACGGCAAACATGGCCTGATAGATCATAAAAGCTAAGTGGGGCACCGTTGGTGCGTAATCGGCGTTAGGTTCAACGCCAACGCCTCTCAACCCAATCCAGTCCAGTCCTCCGATAAGCCCGTGGAAGTCGGGGCCAAAGGACAGGCTGTACCCTACCATTATCCACTGCACGCTGACCAGGGCAATGGCAACAAAGCTGTGCATAAATGTAGCAAGGACGTTTTTCCTTCTGACCATACCTCCATAAAACATCGCAAGCCCAGGTGTCATAAGCATCACCATCGCTGCTGATACCAACATCCAGGCTGTATCTCCCTTGTCTACTTTTAATGCGTCGGCAGCAAAAGCAGAGGTCGCAAATAAAACTAAAAACAATACAACAGAAACCCCTTTCATTTAATCTCCTTATGAATATTTAAGATGTACTTTTCTTCTTTATGTTTCATGGTAACTATGCTTTTACGCTTTCTGGATTCATGTTTACACAGGAATGATACCAATTTGCGTACCAGTATTAGTATAGAAGGGGAGACCCTGTCCCCCTCAGCCCCCTCTGCAGGCGCTACGCTCATTGATCAGTTCGCTCCCTACGGTCGCTAGGCAGTCCCCTTGACCCCATTAAAGTTCAACTTTTTTGGATGCAACTTAGTATGACGTATTTGGAAAACAGCCATTACTGTTATTCCCACGTAAATGGGAATCCACTCCGTAATCCCGTCAAGACGCATAGATTCCTGCTTTCGCAGGAATGACATTTTCATGTTATTGGATGTCAAGGTCAAAATCTTTTTGCAAACTCCATTTAGTTTAGTATCTATGACATATTTAAAGGTCAAAAAAAGGGGGAACGTCCCCCTATACATCCTGGCCGCTCCCCCTGGGTCTCCCTTCATTAGGGTAACCCGTTTCATACCTCACAGGTATCTATCCCCATAACGTCCACTATCGTTTCCTAATAAATTCTCCAATAGATTTGTCTGTCTTACAGATATGGTTTTTATACCAGTCAATAAGAACTGTGTTTACAGTCTTAATAAGGGCAGGCGACTTATGATCCTTTCTGAATGCAACAAGCAGCTCATTAAAATTCTCCCAAAATTGCGTGTGCTGCGCCTCATGTTCCAATAGCTTGTCTTTTGGATATCTTATGCGTTCCATAAGTTTTTCTTCCATTGAAAAATGAGTCTCAACGTATTGCTTGAGAAAACTAATTACTTTTTCGATCTCATCCTTACCTCTGCCGTTTACAATTGCCCTTATTAAATTATCAACAATTGTGATCAACTCCTTGTGTTGATTGTCTATTGTTTCTACCCCTACAGACAACTCTTCTGTCCATTTAAATGCCATGTCAGCTTTCCATACTCCCTAATCTATTCTTTTAGAAGAAGTCGTTCCATCTAAATAATAGAGGGGTTTTATTATCCTTTAACATCTTTGCAGCAACAACGTTTCCAACAAATAGCTCGTGGTCGCCTGCCTTGAAAATATCAGACACCTTGCACTCAATATACGCCAGGGAGCTGTCAAGAATGGGTGACCCATTAGGGGCTGCGGAATAACCGACGTTAGCTAACTTGTCAGCATCTCTACCACTTTTCAACCCAAAGTGCTTGGCAACATCAGTCTGCTCCTCTGATAAGACATTCAACGCAAAGTAACCAGACTCTTTAACCAATTCATTAGTATATCTTTCTGGGGCTAATGATACCATCATCATAGTAGGGTTAAAAGAAACCTGTGAAACCCAAGTCGCCGTCATGCCGTTGACCTTATCCTTACTCTTAACCGTTACAATGTAAACACCTAACATTACGCCTTTAGCTATAACATCCTGCATACAATCCTCCTTCTTAAGTTATTAGCCTATACATTATAGCACACTTACAGTGGTTAGGACAGTAAAAGCAGATAAATATTTTTGCTGGAAATTTGGTAGTCCTCAGAGGTAGTGATATTCAATTCCCCTCTGAAAAGGTAAAGAAGGTAGGGCTTTGCCTCTGCCGCAGGGGTTCGCAACCCCCTCCCTCAGACCCACCCACAAGGGGACCAGACCCCTTGACCCCATAATGATCAATCCTAATATTTTATGTCCATGTTCTTATCATAGGGATAGATAGCGTGTATGACACGGTCATATTAAAACTTTTCGTTTTATGATTTTGTCTTGCTTTCATATAAGGTTTTACGTATGTGAAGAACTCTTTTCATAAAGTGGGGGTTTTGAAAACAAGATTTCACTTGTTTTTGTGTTTCTTTTGTGTTTATACTAGCCAATATAGCGTAGATAGTATAATTAGACTTATACTAAGTTTCATTCAAAGAGGCATATTATGTTTCAGAATGTAAGATGTTGTATTGTAATGGGGTCAAGGGGACTGGCCCCCTTGCAGAGGGGTCTGAGGGGAGACAGAGTCTCCCCTTCTATACCAATACTGGTATGAACGCAACTTGATATTAGTTGTTTAGGATGGAGGCAACAAAGAAGGTAGTATAACAACGTAAGATGGAATCACCGGTTGCCACGGGTGATAATATTATCGCTTATTTTATGCAAAAAACATAGGAGATTAAAGCATGTTGAAGAAAGCAGGATATGTGTCTATTATTGTCTGCATTGTGTTGATGTATGGTTGTAGTAGACCTTTGCCCCCTATAGAATCTATCAGTACCAATGTTTATAATCCAAAGGACTCACAACTGCCAATTTATGATATAAACACTGTACCGATAAGTTTCTGGACTATTAAAGATGGTGAGGACAATGTAGGCTTTATAGTAGCGGGACATGCTGAAAAGGCTATCTGCAAGGCAGCATCACTAGAGGTGATAAACATAGTAAAGGAAATTGGTGAGAGAGAAGATAGCGTTTTTACTTTTGGTGTAGCTTATGATTTAAGACCCAAACTTTCTATTTCAAATAAATGGAGCGCCAATTACAGTTCAACAATAAGCAAGATGGAGAACAAGTTTAGGGAACTTGCTAAGAATTATCCAGGGCAAGTAAAAGTTAATAAAATCAACTATGCTGATTATAACAAAGTAGCAAGCTCGCTTAAAGACAATATTGCTAAGGTGAGAAATAGCAAAGACTGGGACAGACATATAGTAGAGTACAAGTATCACAGCAGCCCCATAATTGTTCCGTTTTATAGTATAGAGAATGGAGAAAAGACAGTTTTTAAGATGAAAAAGAGTATCTTTGGAGTTACCCCAGTAGGGGCAGCAATCATGTCCTTTAAGCGTGAAATTGAGAGCGCTGTCGATGAGATCAAAAAGATGAGAGAGCAAAACAGCAATGAACTGCAAAGACTACTGGAAAGTTTCAAAGGTAAAAGAAAGTTCAAGATATATAGAATCCAGGAAGATATCGTTGTTCTCGAAGAATATACGATAGATAGTTCATTACCGAAAGCTCCACCTGGTTTTCAGTTGCAAACAATAGATGCAACAACCGGTATGGTGCTAGAAACTAGAGATGTAACAGCAGATGAAGCGACAAAAATGTTGAAAGACTCCAGTGTTACAATAGACCCTACTGCAAGAAAGTTATTGCAGGAATGGATTGATGATGTAAAAAATCACAGCAGAAAGATAGATAAAGTAAAATCAGATTTGAAAAATGTGATTAATGATGCAAATAACGTTATGGAAAAACAAATAAACGAGCTCTTGGCTTTAATGAAGAAGATACAAGAGCAAAATGATGAATCTATTGTTATTGATGCCTTCTTAAGAGGATGGGCGTTTAGCACGGGTAATCTTTCTACAAACAAACGACTCGACGATTGGTACAGAGAAAGAAGAAAGGTATGGGATACTATCCTTAGATCCGTTAACCTAGGTAGAAACAACAATAACATGGCGGGCGCATTTCATAGTGATAACGTTTTTTTCAAAGTAGTAACTCGAAATGATATATATGAAATTACGCCTTATTACATCGTAGGTGACGATTTTATCCAGGTCATAGATAAAAGGCTTGGGATAAGTCAGATCGTAAGCCCATTTAATTTCAGATAGAATAGAAAGGAGCAAACCAATGAAAAAGTTTTTATTGTTGATCGTTAACTTATTGTTTCTAATTACCTGTAGTAATGTCTCAGCTTTAGACTTGGGCAGACAACCTGGTGAAGATGCTTTCTATAGCATCATGCTTTTTAAAACAGATCAGAAGAGGGCAAAACCTGACTATGTCATCGAAGCAAAAACACCTAGCCTAATGGAGATCGAAAAGAATCTCTATGGTAATGAGAGAGTGCTTATTTACGATCAATCAACAACACCAATCAACGACTCTTTGTCTGATATCAGGAAAAGCGAGATTACAATAATCAACAATTATGCCTTTCTAAGAATCGACAATAGATTTTATCAAGTTGGAATTAAAATAGAAGGCAAAAGCGACAAGTCAGTTAATGACTTAAGCAAAAAAGATAAACGTTTATTAACTAACGTGTTAGCTGAAAGTTTCAATAAAATTGCTCTAACACCCGCTGCCCTAGCTTTGTCATTTACAAAAGAAAGCTATGTCATTACGGCATATAAATCTTCCCTAACGGGTGATATAATAATTCGTAGATCTTTCGATACTCGTTCAACAGAAAATTATTATTATCATCAGTGTTTCGATATAGCAAAACTCGGGTTTATTTATGATTACGAACGGCAATAGCATAGAGCAGTACCTATGCCATCCCGCAATCCTTGTACTACCTAATAAAAAGTTGTACGATGATAACAATGTACTGTCTCATCTAATAGATATGGATAAATCCTTAGAAAAAATACGTATTCTAACGGAGCAGAATAAACTTAAGGACGAAAGACATAAATTACTTGTTATTATTTATTATCACCCTCTATCAGACAGATTTCTTCTTATATTAGGAACGATAGAACAGGAAAACAAGACGTTAGAAACGCAGTCTTCACTTTGGTCTCTGTCTTTTTATGATGGTACAGAGGTTAATTTAGAATATTTCGTGTCTTTACACAGACTATACAAGAAGCATTTCTTAAGCAGCGAAAGTGAAAAAGAATCTTTTGGTGTTGATGAAGTAAAAGAACTAATAAACACATTTAGCTGGTTGTCACGATTATTCTTTTCACCTATATCTACACTTTTAAAAATCGACAGCCATTTGATTGTACAATTTGATATAAACATTAAAAATGAGAAGTACGTAATAGACTTGACCAATATAATGGATTTTCGCCACAGATGCGGTATTAATATGGATAAAGAGGATATCTTAGTCACTGTTGTAACGGTTGAGAATCTATGTTTATTTTTAAACAATCTTTTTTTATTAGATTTACCAACGCCTCAGTCTATTGCTTTGCTATACGGCCTTAATAAACACAATGACCAATATATTGAAGATATCTACAGCATGGCATTATCTGCCGCAGAAAACGCCGGTGTTTGTGTGTACTCCTTTCGCACTATCAAAGACTTGCTGGCTTTATGCAAAAAGGGATTCGAAGGCAAGACTATTCAAATAATTGCACATTGTGATACCCAAACCATGTTGTTCCCTAAAGATAGAGGTTTTTCTATCTTTGAATTAAAGCGCTCATTGAATGAGTTAAAGAGAGATGATTTATTACGAGATGATGTCTGTATTGATTTGAACTGTTGTAATCCTTTTAAAGACTTTTATAGATTATACGAACATGAAATAAAATCAGTCTATTTTAATCATTCAAAAAAAGATACATACCTCAATGCATTTAGTTTATATGAGTTATACTCATGTCATAATGCAAGGAAAATTAGATTTGTAAATCAATATTTAGATGGCAAGTCATATATGCATGAGGCATGGTCGAAGGTTAGACGTACTACTTACAAAGTTAATAAAATTGGGTTCGTAGAGGTCCCATAAATATTGGAGGTATCTTCTTTATCTTTCATGGTAACTATGCTTTTATGCTTTCTGGATTCCTGTTTACACAGGAATGACATATTTGGAAAACGGCTATTACTGTCATTCCCACGAAAGTGGGAATCCATAGTCTTGAAACCATAAAAATTTTTACCATGCTTTTTAACGAGGATACTATTGGAGGTCAAATTGCAAGAGGTAGTAGTTAATAAAATAAGCGGTGATTTACTTGATTTCATGTCTTTTTTACAGGAACAAGCCGATAAAGAAACTTTTGGCAAATATGAGGTACGTGATATTCACAAAACGATTGAACGTGATCTAGACATCGAATACACACAGATTCTACTGGATGTCTCTATAGGAGTTTTTGTCGATCTTATATGTAACTACTTATTAGATTATGATTCAAAAGAAGAATTAAGGAACGAGCTTGAACGTACTCTTATCATAAACATGAGCTTTAAAGACAAAGATGAAAAAATGATAACAGTAACATGTTCTGGCGAAACCGTGGAAGATGTAATTCAGGAATTAAAAAAAGTCTTTAGCAATCACGGCTTCACAGAAATTACTTAAGGAGGCAAATTGGCCCCCTCCTTTGATGGGAGGGGGATTGAAGATAACTACCTCTGCAGGTCTATCTTATTTTGTACTCCAAAACTTCTTCTGCATCCAAAGACTAACGTACTGCCATATTATGTCATACATGACGCAAAATGTCACCTTAAGAAAGATTATGCTAATGTAAACAGGCTCATTTAAAAAGTCTTTCTCTGGCATGATAACTGCAAAGTGATAAGCGTAATGATAAGGCGTAAAGCTAAGGATGGTTTTTAACCGTCTAAAGAGGTAATACGGATTTTGGAGGATTGACATGTTTAAGGTAATGTCAGAGATGAGCAAGAGGGAT
>PEAB01000167.1 GCA_002753395.1 Nitrospirae bacterium MYbinv3
TTGTTTTTAAATGGTTAGATACCAAAGGAGTCCGCTTTGTTGAATCACAAGCATATGCGGTTCTGAACGATCAGCATAATCCCGTATCGGATTCTGTTGTTAATGCCCTGAAAAACTATCAAATTAAACCCGTATCCTGGCATAACATAGAATCAGTCAAACAGGAACTTGCAGCCTAAAAACACCGAGGCGTAAACTTTTCATCGTTGAGTATATTGACCGTATCGCCGCTCTGCCCGATAACAAACAGTCCTTTTTGATAAGCATATCGATCAACCCCTTTGTTTATGACAATGCCTGCTACGGCACCTATAACCTGCCGGTCAGCATACGTAGGAAATGCTTGTTTAAACTTGGCCAGTCTGGTCAGGTGATCATTTACGTCATCTACCCCCAATGTGCTCTTAACCTCTATGGCTACTACATATTCACCAGTAACAGCCAAGATGTCTATTTCCATTTTAGCGGCATCTTCATCACTTTCAGCGCCTTTAAAAATATTCTTTAGAACAATCCCGCGTTCCTTAAACATCTTCTTTGTTGCCGGTAAGACTAACCCTACCACAAAATTCCCCCATTTGCCAGTCAGTGCGTTAACGGTCTCCCGTGTTTCTCTAAGACCTGCGACTACATCTTTAAGCTCTTTTCCTCTTTCCTCAGAATCCTTCCTCATCCTCTCAAAGTCCTCCCCGATAGCCTCAAAGCCCATCATTACATCTTCAAACGTCATGGCGTTACCTCACTCTTTGTCTTTTTTCTTTGATTGCTTAGGATTTTTCAGTATCTTTTTTACTTCTTTGTCGAAGTCAGAAATATGCTTTTTGTCCTGCTCTTTTTTATATTTAGTAAATTACGTTTCAGCCTTTTTAGCTGCATCTCCAGCGCTGATCTTACCCGTATTGGTCAACAGTTTTCTTTCGCTCAACTTCAAGAACTCATCGAGTTTCTGTATCCAATCTGCCATTTTCATTGGCCGTTCGTTACTTGCTTGAAGTTCGGCAAAATCAAGATACAGAGTTACAATCAGATTGAGCTGTTTAAGCTCCTTTTCAGAAAGATAGTTCTTAGCTATTTTTACATCTCCGGCAGTGATATATTTACCTTTGAAGTTTGAAAGCCCCATCATAGGCTTTGAGCTATCAACCCTTTCGGATATGACCTCTGCTGCCGTATGACCATGCACGGCATAGTGCATCTTGTTTTGTACTGTTGCAAAAAATTCCCTGGTCATCTCATCGTCTTTGCGGTAATCAATGCTCGTAGCATAAATTTCCGTTACTTTTTGATAAAAATTTCGTTCGCTACTGCGGATATCCCTGACACGCTGTAGCAGTTCCTCAAAATACCGAGACCGTTCTCCGCCGTGCTTCATGCGTTCGTCATCCAAAGCAAACCCCTTGATAATATATTCACGGAGCCTGCCGGTAGCCCATATGCGAAACTGAGTCGCCCTCTTTGAATTGACGCGATAACCAAGGGCAATGATGACGTCTAAGTTATAATGCTTAGTATCATAGGTTTTCCCGTCATCGGCAGTTATTAAGAAATTCTTAATAACTGAAATTTCGTCTAACTCTCTTGTATCAAAGATATTTTTTAAGTGCATGTTAATATTGGGGATAGAAACTTCAAACAATTCAGCCATTAGTTTTTGTGTAAGCCAAACGGTTTCTCCCTCAAGATGGACGTTAATCTTTGCCTGCCCATCTTCAGTTTGATAGATAATGATTTGTGATTGTTGGTTTTTCATTAGACTTATTAAAGTACAGTGGTTAAGCGGTTGTCAATATTAACATACAGAGTTACATATAATCTCCCTATATTGTCACTCATGTCGCCTCCTTTTGTCAATGTTTGCGCACCTCCTGTTTTGAGCCGTTTCCCCGACAGTAAAACCTGTTATCGAGCGTTAGCTCGGACTATATCTATTTCTACGGCCTGCTTGAAATCCATAAAACCTTGCATAGTGTAAATCCCCTAATTGCCAGCTCTTTTTTCTTAATTTCAACAGGATCGTAGTTGTCGTTAAGCGGCCATAGGATTATACTGTGATCTGTTTCTTGGTACTTCTTCAGTGTAGTCTCATCATCCATAGTAAATATAACAAAATCACCTTTCTTAATCTCTACTACATCGCCTTTAACTGCAAGAACTAAGTCCCCATCCTTGATTCGTGGCAACATACTATCCCCTTCTGCTACAACCCAAAAACAATTTTGCTCTGGGTTAGGAATACCTGCTATCATCCTTACCGGCGTTGGAAATAAATCTATCATCTCTCCCCTAGTTACTCCATTTAATCCACATTTTACTCCCGCATATACGGGAAGAGGTATTATGTTAGCCTCTATTTTTACATTCCTGCCAAGTTTCATATCGCTTTTATGTTCTCCAACTAATTGACTTAATGGGATATCTAGTGCTCTTGCTATTTGCTCTAATGTCTCATACCCAGGATTAGCAGAACCGTGCAACATCCTATGAATTGTTGCCTGTCCAACACCAGCCCGTTTAGCAAGAGCACTCTGTGTGTGCAACCCTTTTTTTTTCATAGCTGCCCGTAATTTATCGCTAAGTGATTCATCCATTATTATATTATCCCCTATTCTTTGTTTCATGAGTGAAAAATTTTCTTGACAATTTACATCCATTAATGAATAATAGAAGTATGAAGGAAAAACTAATCGCCGATCTCAGTGAAAGAGGAAGAGGCAAGTCTATATACGCAATGTCTAAAGAGATGCAAATACCGTATGCGACACTCTGGCGGATAATGAACAACAAATCTAACGCAACCATGAGAACACTGGAAAAAGTAGAGCAATACCTATCCTTCTCCCTTCCCCCCTCCCTTCCCCCGGAGGCGTCGTGATGTGCGTGGTATGTCTGTTGCTTGCGCTTGCCCATGTCTTTAGCCTACCACGGTGGAGGGGCGGGGTCAACGAAATCATTGTAATCAAAGTAATCCTGAGATACAGGAGAATAAGGAGATGGCAGACAAGTTGAATGAAATGGTAACGATACGGGTATCGGCAACGCTAAAGCATCACCTGGACACGTTCACGCCGGAGGAAAAGGCAAGGGCATACGAGAAGGTTAGAGAGGTGCTTAAATTTGAGGCATACATCAAGCTATACGACAAGAACA